>JBEDJV010000015.1:13656-39016 GCA_041172545.1 Bacteroidota bacterium
AACATTACGAGGGTAAATGCGTGATTCCAAGCAATCAAATCATCGATTTTAAAGAGGCCATCGTTTTTGCATTTCTGGGCGCGCGGCACCTTCGCGGAGAACACACAAATGTCCCAAGTGTAACCGGTGCTAGCATGGAACTTTGTACAGGCGTGTATCATAATCCACAATAAGTCATAAACTGTTTGAAAATAATTTGAAAATCCCGCAGAGTAAGGACCATTTTCCTAATTTTGCAACCTATACAACAAAAGAAATGAAAGATTTACTCCAAAAATTTGAGAACAAACGACCTGAAATCGTTTTCGAGTGGAAAGATGCTGAAACAGAAGCGGAAGGATGGGTTGTTATTAACTCATTACGAGGAGGTGCAGCTGGTGGTGGAACACGCATGCGTGTTGGTCTGGATAAACGCGAAGTAGAATCGTTAGCGAAAACAATGGAGGTGAAATTTACCGTTGCTGGTCCAGCAATCGGTGGAGCGAAATCAGGAATTAACTTTGATCCAAAAGACCCAAGAAAAGAAGGCGTCTTAAAACGTTGGTTTGCCGCAGTTAGTCCATTATTGAAAAACTATTACGGAACTGGTGGTGACTTAAACGTTGATGAAATTCACGAGGTTATTCCCATTACAGAATCTTGTGGTGTTTGGCATCCACAAGAGGGAGTGTTCAACGGACATTTCCAACCGAAAGAAGCACAGAAAATGAACCGCATAGGACAATTACAACGCGGTGTTTTGAAAGTTATTGAAGATGAAACGCTCACACCGGATGTTGATCGAAAATTTGTAGTTGCCGATATGATTACCGGTTACGGAGTTTCAGAATCCATTCGTCACTATTTCTCCCTGTGGGGTGGTGATGTGAAAGATAAAAAAGTAATCGTTCAAGGATGGGGAAATGTAGGGTCTGCAGCGGCTTACTACCTGGCACTGAATGGAGCAAAAATAGTTGGAATCATTGACCGTGTCGGTGGTATCATCAAAGAAGACGGACTCAGTTTCGAAGAAGTAAAATCACTGTTCCTTTCTAAAAATGGAAACGAATTAAAAAGTGACCAAATGCTTACGTTTGATGAAGTAAATGCACGCATTTGGAGCATACCCGCAGATGTATTCATCCCTTGTGCAGGAAGTCGCATGTTCTCAGAAGAGAATCTAAATCAACTTCTTGCTGCCGGATTACAAGTGATTTCTTCAGGAGCAAATGTTCCCTTTGCCGACCAAGAAATTTTCTTCGGTCCAATCGCAGAGAAAGCTGATGCGAACTTATCCTTGATTCCAGATTTCATTGCTAATTGTGGAATGGCACGTGTTTTTGCATACTTGATGAGCAACGACCTGGAAACAATCGAAGATCACTTGATTTTTGAAGATACTAGTTCAATTATTTACAATGCCTTGAAAGAAGCTCATGCATTGAACTCAGCAAAAACAAACATTGCTAAAACAGCCTTCGAAATTGCCTTGAAGCAATTGGTATAAAATCATGGAACTAACAATCTTTTTCATTTTCATTGTTGGGTATGCTGCAATCACCATGGAGCATACGCTAAAAATCGATAAGTTAGTACCTGCCCTACTCATGATGGTTCTTTCGTGGGTCGTGATTTTCATTGGTATTCCAGCGCTTTGGCTCGACCCAAGCATCGGCTTTCTCATTGATTCTAAATGCGGACAATTGAGTATTCCTGAGTTAAGTGGTTCCATAGTCCAAAAGCGGGAACTCATGGAAAGTACCTTGCTCCACCATTTTGGGAAGACAAGTGAAATTCTCATCTTTTTAATCGGTGCCATGACCATCGTAGAAATAATTGATCATTTTGATGGTTTTCAGGTCTTTAAATCGCTCATCAAAACGAAAAGCAAGTTAGTCCTACTTTGGGTCATTTGCCTGCTTGCCTTTTTCTTATCCGCGTTAATCGATAATTTAACCGCAACGATTGTTCTCATTAGCATTCTTAGAAAAATAGTTACTGATTCCGACTTACGAAAATGGTATGCTGGATTTATCATTATCGCAGCAAATTCAGGCGGCGCCTGGTCTCCCATTGGCGATGTAACAACAACGATGTTGTGGATGAATCATAAAGTGAATGCTGGAAGTCTTATCACTCATCTTTTTTTACCTTCAATTGTATCCATCCTTGTCCCTTTAGTTATCGCCTCAAAAATGAAGGCTTTTAAAGGATTGATTCAACAAATAGAACCAAGTGAAAAATCGAAAAAACAGAGCGTAGTCATCTTAGTTCTTGGTTTATTCTTAATCATTCTTGTACCCATCATTAAAATGACAACTCATTTACCTCCTTACATGGGCATGATGTTTTCATTAGGACTTCTTTCAGTTGTTGCAGAAATCATTAGCAAACGTCACTTTTCATTGACTGATATAAACGCAACTCATTCTCGCTCTAGTCCAACATTTAAGGCGCTTTCTAAAATCGAACTACCAAGTATTCTTTTCTTTTTAGGAATACTGATGACGATTGCCGCAATGGAGTCTATGGGAATGATTTACGGTTTTGGAGTTCAAATTCAAAAAAGTATGGATGTGAATTTATTCGTCACCTTACTTGGCGTCGCTTCTGCCATTATTGATAATGTTCCAATTGTCGCTGCATCTATGGGAATGTTCCAATTCGCTTTAGACCATGAAATTTGGCATTTTATTGCCTTCGCAGCCGGGACAGGTGGATCCATGCTCATCATTGGATCTGCGGCTGGAGTCGTGGCCATGGGAATGGAGAAAATCTCCTTTTTCTGGTACTTAAAACGTATAACTTTATTGGCTGCACTTGGGTATTTTTCAGGTATTGTCGTATTTTTAGTTCAATTGATTTAGAGATGAAATTCGAAACGTATTCACAGGCCGTTTCCTGGCTTTTTGATCAGTTTCCATCTTATCAGAACAACGGTGCTAGCGCGTACAAACCGGGGTTACAGCAAACCACAGACTTACTTCAATTTCTAGGGATTGAACCTGAAAACATATCCATCATTCATGTTGCGGGTACAAATGGCAAGGGTTCCACATGCTCCTACGTGAGTTCTATACTTACCGAGAAAAACGAAAAAGTAGGATTATTTACTTCACCACATATTTTCGATTTTAGGGAACGTATTCGCATTAATGGCGTTCAAATTGATGAATCCTCAGTCGTTCACTTTTGTCAGCGTGTACTTGACCTTAAACTTGATTTTGAACCTAGTTTCTTTGAGGTGACTTTCGCCATGGCCATCGACCACTTTCAACGAAACCATTGTACCTACGCTGTGATTGAAACTGGAATGGGAGGACGACTAGATTCCACCAATGTCCTTCAATCGAAGATTGCCGTCATCACAAATATTGGACTTGACCACACACAATTCCTAGGTGAAACGCTTCCGGAAATCGCCCAGGAAAAAGCAGGAATTATAAAGTCAAATCAACCTGTTGTGATTGGTCAAACACAAGAAGGACTTTCAGCATTTTTTACTCAAAAGGCATTCAGTCAAGGTGCAGAGATTTACTTTGCTGACCAGGAGAAATATGCGTTTCTGGATTTAATTGAATTGCCCAACCTTCAAAAAATAAATCTAAGAACAGCACTTTGCGTCTTAAATAAGTTAAAGATTACCGTTTCAGAAGAAACCGTTCACTTGGCGCTCAAAAACCTCGTTCAACATACAGGATTGTTTGGGCGTTTGACAAAAGTTCACGAAAATCCGCAAATTTACCTCGATGTATCTCATAATCAAGATGGAATAGAAGCCACGCTTAAGGATATTAGGGATCTGACTTTTGACACCTTACACTTGATTTACGGAGCCGCAAAGGATAAAAACGTTTCCTCCATTTTGTCGCTGTTCCCCGAAAAGACGAACATTCACCTTTGTGAATTTCGAAATAATCGAAGTTTGAAAGAAGAGGATTTATTGGCCCTAAAACAATCCGACCCTCGCATTTTATCTGTTTCTAGAAATGTGAATTTGTGTGTGAAGAAACTCCAACAAGAAGCCTCCAAACATGACCTCATACTAGTTTCCGGCAGTTTCTTTTTGTTGGCAGATGTAGATTTAGATCTGTTTAAACGATAAAAATTACCTTAGGACTTCATACAAACATAAAATCCCTTATCTTTGTCTCAATGGAAAAGCAAGTCATTCTGAATCCAACACATTTGGACCTCACCTTGAAACGTCTTTCCCATGAATTAATTGAATCCCACAACGACTTCTCGGATACTGTTCTCGTTGGTTTACAACCTCGAGGCATTCACGTTGTGACAAGACTTAAGTCTTATTTGGAATCTATTCTTGGTAAAGAAGTTCAATGTGGAAATCTAGACATTACGTTTTACCGTGACGATTTTCGTCGACGAGAAAAACCAATGATTCCGAGCATTACCAACATTGATTTTAGCATTGAAAATAAACGGGTCATTTTAGTGGATGACGTTTTGTATACCGGAAGAACCATTCGTTCTGGTTTAGATGCATTATTGACATTTGGTCGTCCATCAAAGGTGGAATTATTAGTGCTCATCGACCGTCGCTATAGCCGAGACTTACCCATTCAAGCAGATTACATCGGTAAAACCGTTGATACACTCATCTCAGAACGCGTTTCCGTTGAGTGGAAAGAAACAGAAGGAGAAGATAAAGTGGTTTTGTTTACAAAAGAAAGCAATGAATAATTTAAGTGTTGATCACCTTACGGGAATTAAAGATTTAACGCGAGAAGATATCGAGTTAATCTTCAAGACAGCGGATAGCTTCAAAGAGGTTATCAATCGTCCGATTAAAAAAGTCCCTTCACTCCGAGACATAACAATTGCCAATATTTTCTTCGAAAATTCGACTCGAACAAGGCTTTCATTTGAACTAGCAGAGAAAAGACTATCCGCTGACACCGTTAATTTCAGTGCAGCAAGTAGTTCTGTTAAAAAAGGTGAAACATTGATTGATACCGTGAACAACATCCTTGCGATGAAAGTGGACATGGTGGTCATGAGACACCCAAATCCAGGAGCGGCATTATTTCTTTCTCAAAAAGTAAAAGCACGTGTCATCAATGCAGGAGATGGAACCCATGAACATCCAACTCAAGCTTTACTAGACGCGTTCTCTATTCGCGAACGATTAGGAAGTGTAGAAGGTAAAAAAGTGGTGATCGTTGGAGATATTCTTCATTCCCGTGTCGCACTTTCGAATATTTATTGCCTACAAAAATTAGGAGCAGAAGTGATGGTTTGTGGTCCAACAACCCTCATCCCAAAATATATTGGTGATTTAGGCGTTAAAGTCTCACATAACCTTCGTGAAGCATTGGAATGGTGTGATGTTGCCAATATGCTTCGCATTCAATTAGAAAGACAAGACATCAAGTATTTCCCCTCTTTACGAGAATACACGATGTTATTTGGATTAACCAAAGAGATATTAGACGGACTTTCGAAAGAAATCATTGTTATGCATCCAGGACCAATAAATCGCGGCGTAGAAATCTCTAGTGATGTGGCTGATTCTAAGCAAAGTATCATATTAGACCAAGTAGAAAATGGGGTTGCAGTTCGTATGGCAGTAATTTATTTACTCGCATCGAAAATTGAACGCTGAAAATTTTTACATTTGACAAAACGATTGTGATGAACTTTTCAGTAGACCCTCAAGGAAAAATAGTAGTTGTATCTACACATGTTGAAAAACTCGACGCCAGTAATGCACCTGAATTGAAAAGTCATTTCCTACAATTGAATAAAATTGGAAGTAATTTCATTCTATTAGACCTTTCGAAAACAAAATACTGCGACTCATCTGGATTAAGTGCCATTCTTATCGCGAATCGATTGTGTAAAGACACCAATGGTGGATTTGCCTTATGTGGATTGCAAAGCAACGTTCAAAAAATGGTCGAAATTGCTCAATTAGATAAAGTACTAGTCATTACCAATTCCGTAGATAAAGGAATTGATGCACTTATTGCGTGAGTTTCTCCGTTTGCATCTTAGGTAGTGGAGCTGCTCTTCCAACTGGAAAAAGAAATCCAACTGCACAATACATCGAATGCAATAATCGTCATATTTTGATTGATTGCGGTGAAGGAACCCAACTACAACTGCGTAAGTTTGGGATAAAATTGCAACGAATTTCTCACATCCTCATTTCCCACTTGCACGGAGATCATTTTTTTGGACTACCTGGACTCATTTCATCCATGCATTTGCTTGGTCGCACACGTGGATTAACCGTTTATGGTCCACCGGAACTACAACAATTAATCACTTCGTTTATAGAAGTTGGTGGACATAAACTATGCTTTGATGTTCAATTTGTTCAACTCGAAACGAAGTCACTACACACAATTTTTGAAGATCGACTCATTGAAATTAATAGTTTTGCCTTAAAACACCGTATTCCAACTTGGGGTTATCGGATTGAAGAAAAACCGAAAGCCTTACATTTAAACGCTACTGCCATCAAAGAAGCTGGATTACTTCTCGAGGACTTACCAAAATTGAAGGCGGGAATGGATTTGGTAAAGGATGGACGCGTTCTCAAAAACAAGAAATTCACGTTTCCACCTTCGCCTTCCTTAACGTATGTTTATTGTTCCGATACGAAACCTTGGACTGGATACGAGTCAGCGATTGAAGGAGCACATTTGATGTACCACGAGGCTACTTTTACGGAACAACATGTGGCACGTGCCAAACAAACCTACCACAGCACCGCAAAACAAGCAGCAGAAATGGCGGAGAAGATGAAGGTAAAACACCTCCTAATCGGACATTTCTCTTCTCGCTATGAATCAAGTGAACAACACCTATTAGAGGCGAAAAGTGTGTTTACAAATACCATGTCAGCCGAGGATGGCGAATGGATTGACCTAGAAAAATTACCTTATTTCTGAGAAAAACGATATAGGATATACGCCGCAAATGCAAACATGATGTTTGGAATCCAAACAGAAATAATTGCTGGTAATCCCACATTCACCGAAGCTACAGTTAACATCTTCATCGAAAAGATATAAACAAAGACGATGGTGAGTCCGATCGCCACATTCACACCGATTCCCCCACGCTTCTTTCTCGAAGATACCGATACACCCATTATTGTTAAAATGTAGGCCGCAAATGGATAGGAAGTGCGCTGATGAAGTTCAATTTCGTAGGTCGGAACAAGTGCAGAGCCTTTGATTTTCTCTCGGTCAATTAAACGCGTTAATTCACTAAATGTCATCGTTTCAGCAACATTTTCACGCTGGGCTATTTCCTCTAAAGTAAAGGAAAACGTGGTGTCTTTTTTGGATCCATGCACCAACTTTCCTTTCGGGAAATCGTAGTTTTTCTCATAGTAATCCTTTACAGTCCAACGATTTGTTCCCGGAATACTCTTAACAGTTCGCGCCCTAAAAAAGTAAATAGGTTCGTTTTCTTTATTCCACTTTTGGATGGTTAAATCATGAATTTGATTTTCAGAGGAGGTGTAGTTCGAAAAATAAACCAATTCATTCCCCGGATATTCCGCTTGATAATCTTCTACCGATAAAACATCACGATAGTACTTTTCCTCAAATGCCAAACGAACTTTAGATGATCGGGGGACAATAAAATGATTAAGTACAAAAGAAAATATCATTAAAATGGTAGCTCCAATCATATATGGCCTTAAAAATCGGGTAATTGGACGACCACTAAACCAAATGGGAATTATTTCTGTGTCCTGCGCCATTTTCGCTGTGAACCAAATCACAGAAATAAAAATAATCATCGAAGAAAATGTGTTCCCGTAAAAAAGAATGAAATTCACGTAATAGTCAAAGATGATCTCGGACATTGGCGCTTTATTCGATATAAATTCACTGAGTTTTTCAGAAACATCGAAAACCATCGCTAGCAACATGATAATTCCCAACATGAAAAAGAATGTTGAAAGGAATTTCTTGATGATATATCGATCAATGATTTTCAGCATATCCTATTAACGTCGAATAGACAATTTAGGCGTTACTTGATTTTTCCATGCGACAAAATCTCCCACTTGTATGTGTTCTCTTGCTTGTTTCACCAATTCCAAATAGAAAGCTAAATTGTGTATCG
The DNA here is from genome assembly GCA_041172545.1 of Bacteroidota bacterium. Taxonomy (GTDB): domain Bacteria; phylum Bacteroidota; class Bacteroidia; order Flavobacteriales_D; family Crocinitomicaceae; genus UBA952. The sequence continues at coordinate 21,748 of JBEDJV010000015.1, forward strand.
TTGCAATTTGTATCCCCAAATACTCTCCAGACTTCACTAAATGACGCAAATAGGCTTTGGTATAGACTTGGTCCACCCAAACACCACTCGTTTCATCAATCGGAGAAAAGTCCTTAGACCATTTTTCATTTTTGATGTTAATGGTCCCTTCCCATGTATACAAAAGTCCATGACGTGCATTTCTACTCGGCATAACACAATCAAACATATCAATTCCCAACGCAATGCATTCAAGGATATTCGTTGGTGTCCCAACACCCATTAAATAACGCGGTTTATCTTTTGGAAGAATGCCACACACCAATTCGGTCATTTCATATAAATCCTCATCAGGTTCTCCAACGGATAATCCGCCAATCGCGTTACCAACTGCATCCCAAGAGGCAATTGCTTCTGCTGACTCTTTACGCAAATCTTTGTAAACACTCCCTTGAACGATTGGAAACAATGCCTGTTCGTAGCCATATTTTGGTTCCGTTGCATCCATCGCTTCGAAACAACGCTTCAACCAACGATGCGTCATATCCATGGATCTTTTGGCATAATTGTATTCACATGGATACGGCGTGCATTCATCAAAAGCCATAATGATATCTGCACCAATAGAACGTTGAATATCAATTGCTCTTTCAGGAGTGAAAAAATGATAACTTCCATCAAGGTGTGATTGAAACTTGACCCCTTCTTCGATTATTTTTCTTCTACCCGATAATGAATAGACTTGATAACCACCACTGTCTGTTAACATAGGACGTTCCCAACCAATAAACTGATGCAAACCACCTGCGGCTTCCAGGACTTCGATTCCAGGACGCAAAAATAAATGATAGGTATTGCCTAAAATAATTTGAGCGTTAATATCGTCTCGTAATTCTTGTTGGTGGACACCCTTTACCGAACCGACCGTCCCCACGGGCATAAATATCGGAGTTTCAATGGTTCCGTGTTCCGTATGAAGCCGACCCGTGCGTGCTTTTGAGTCAGGATTTTGCGTCAGAAGATCAAAGTGCATAAAAATGTTGAAAAATAACTGCAACAAAGATACGTGTATTTGATTTGAGAATTCATCTTTGTACTGAAGTTATCCTATGAAGTTTATACCTACGTTTGAAATTAGTTTTTTCTCCATCGCATTCCTTGCATTCGCATTGTTTGTCGTGGTGCAAGTATTGTACGTTTTGTTCATCTACAGCCGACTTGCTTTTCATAAATCCAAACCGATTGATGACCATCAAAATTGGATGCCCATCAGCGTCATCATCGCTGCACGGAACGAATCAGACAACCTGTATGAAAATCTTCCGGCTATTTTAAGCCAAGATTATCCCGTTTATGAAGTAATCGTTGTAAATAATCAATCCATCGATGACAGTGGGTGGATACTTACAGCATTCGCAAGACAATTTCCAAACTTGCGTGTTGTTGAATTGAGCAAAAACAAACATTTGCGTCCAGGAAAAAAACTTCCCATTACCTTGGCCATTAAATCCGCAAAATACGAGCATTTCGTATTAACCGATGCCGACTGTAAACCGACAAACAATCAGTGGATCAAACAAATGGCAAGTCAATATACACGGTCTAAGCAAATTGTTATCGGCTATGCTCCGTATTTGAAAGGCAAAGGATTTTTAAATCGACTCATCCGTTTTGATACCGCATGGATTGGGGTCAATTATTTTTCCATGGCCCTCGCAAAACTTCCATACATGGGTGTTGGAAGAAACTTGGCATACACGAAAAGTGTCTTTCACTCGGTGAATGGATTTAAATCACATTACTCTGTCCCAACGGGGGATGACGTGCTATTTATTCAAGAAGCAGCGAAGAAATCGAACTACGCCATTCAATTAAATCCTGATTCGTTTTGTCATTCTCCCGCCCCTACTTCTTGGACTAGATGGATGACACAAAAGACTCGTCACTACGCAACATCAGGGAAATATCGATTTATTAAGAAACTCTTGTTAGGAATATATCCACTGTCCCTCGTTCTGATGTGGGTATCTTTTATTACTTTGCTGTTTAGTAAAGAGTTCATTCTGCTAAGTAGCAGTGTTTTTGGATTTACTTTACTGATAAAATGGTGGTTGCAAGGACGTTGCCTATCACAGTTAAAGGAAAAGAGTTTTATTCGCTTTTTACCTTTCTGGGATCTGTTTTATGCTTTGTTAATGCCCATATTGTTTTACATATCAGAACGACAAAAGTACTATAGATGGTAGAGAACGAACATTTATCGGATAAAGCCAAACACGACCTCGTGTTAGTGGAAGCTGCTCGTAAAGGAAATCAAGCTGCGTATGCCGATTTAATGGATCGTTACCGCGATTCGATATTCTACATGATGTTGAAAATGGTCAAAAATTCCGATGATGCGGATGACCTAACCATCGAAGCTTTTGGTAAGGCTTTCAGTCGACTTGATCAGTACTCCCCTAGTTTCGCTTTTAGTACCTGGTTGTTTAAAATCGCGTCGAATAACTGTATCGACTTCATTCGAAAAAAACGAATTGAGGTCACTTCCATTGATAAAGGAATGATGACCGAAGATGGTGGACGCTTGCGCATTGATGCTCGTTCAACTGGTCTAAATCCAGAAGAAACGATCATTCACGGTCAACGAATTATACACATGCGTTTATTAGTCAGTAAACTAAAGCCAAAGTATCGTGAACTTGTCGAAAAACGGTATTTCGAGGAATTAAGCTACGAAGAAATTGCAGAGGAAATGAACCTACCATTAGGTACAGTAAAGGCACAACTCTTCCGCGCACGTGATTTTCTAGCAGCCATGATGGACAAAACCAAAGATACGATTTAAGCACTGTGGATATCCTAAAGAAATACTTTCCGGAATTAAGTCCGGTTCAAATTCAACAATTTGCAAAACTCGAAGAGTTATATACATTTTGGAACGCTCAGATCAATGTAATTTCCAGAAAGGACACGGAAAACTTTTATACACATCATGTTTTACATTCTCTTGGAATCGCAAAAATATGCACATTTAAGCCTGGTTCTTCCATTCTCGACATAGGCACTGGCGGTGGATTCCCAGGGATTCCATTGGCTATTTTATTTCCGGAAACCTCCTTTGTTTTAGTGGATTCCATCGGAAAAAAAATCAAAGTGGTGAACGAAGTCGCTCAAGCCTTAGGCCTCACAAATGTCACTGCACACCATGCACGTGCGGAGGAGATTAAAGGTGATTTTGACTTCATTGTTAGTCGAGCCGTAACTCAAATGCCTGTTTTTTTAACTTGGGTAAAGGGTAAGATAAAGAAGAATTCTGAGCATGACTTGGTGAACGGAATCCTCTACCTGAAAGGTGGTGATTTAAGTGAAGAAATGAAACCTGTAAAACATCTACACAAAGAATTTTTACTGTCTGATTGCTTCGAAGAACCTTTTTTCGAAACAAAAAAAGTCATCTACGTAAAACTAAGATAGTAAGGACGGAAACTCCAATGTAAAAAGTGGAATTGGAACTGAAAACAATTGTTCCGAGGATAAATCTTTAAAGGTGTAAAATCCACTCATGCGTCCAATTGGCATCCAAAATTCGCAGCCACTTACGTATTCAAATCGATCTCCTGCCTCGATAATAGGTTGTTCACCTACCACACCTGGACCATCAACATGTTGAATGCCGTAAATCAATTGTTCCACCATCCAATGACGGTGTAGCAATTGAATGGCATCACTCCCTTTATTTTCGATGTATATGCGGTAATTAAAGAAATATTGACTGTCATCTGGATTCGATAAATCCGCACGAAACCATGTCTTAACATGAATTTTAACAGTAGAAATGATTTTATCCCTCATGATGTAAGATTCAAACTAACGTTAAAAAAATAATAAAAAAGACCGGTAATGGGCTTTTATTTCTGTATTAAGCAACTTGAATATGCCTTAATCGCGCGTCTTTCTCCAAACGAATCGACTAATTCATGGGTGGTGGCCTTAATGGAAACCGCATCCAAATCAACGTTCAAAATTTGAGCAATGATTTGACACATTTCTGGAATGTGGGGGTTCAATTTTGGACTTTCTAAAATAACAGTAGAATCGACATTCACGACATGATATCCTTTTTCGTGAACGAGTTTCACCACCTCTGTTAAAAGTATTTTTGAATCAATTCCTTTGTACTTTGGGTCCTTGTCCGAAAAATGATATCCAATATCGCGCAAGTTCGCCGCACCTAGCAAGGCATCGCAAATCGCATGTAATAGCACATCTGCATCAGAATGTCCAACAGCACCTAAATCTGATTCAATTTTTTTTCCACCGATGTATAGGTCGTAACCTTCGGCTATGCGATGAACATCGACTCCAAATCCCGTTCGTATCTGCATATCTATAATCCACTAGGTGTTGATCCACCAGTACGTCCCATATTTAATCTTAGGGTAAAACGTAAGGTGTTTGCTAATGGACTTTGTCTGCCACTAACCGAAGCCAGGTAAGAGAAATCTATGGAGAACATGTTGTATTTCAAACTTGCTCCAAAATTCAAGAACTGACGATTACCTTTGTTTCTATTTTCATAGAACATTCCTGTTCTAAATGCAAGTACATCATTGTACCACCATTCAATCCCACCAGCAATATTTATCTCTGCTAATTCTTCTTTCAATTTAGTTCCTTTCACAATTGCATAAGAACCATCGTTGTTTTGAATATAATCACCATTTTCATCTTTAGCCACCACACCAGGTGCATCGTAAAACGATTGTAGAATACCATTGATGATCCCGACATCACCATCCATACCGGACAACATGGTGTAACTACCATTTACATTCGCATAATATGCTGGTGTTGGAACAAGCAGCTTTTGAAGATCTAGCGCAAACGTTACTTTGTTGTAATCATCAAACTCAGCCTCAAATGCATTTCCGATTTTTAAATTCATCGGGATAAAATCTCTTTTAGACAATTCCGAATAGGCAACCTTATTCCCTAGATTATTCAAGGTTGTAGCAAAAGTATATATCCCATCTGTATTGCCAATTTTAGCGTCGTCGTTGCGATAAGTGATGGAAAAATCTGCCCCTCCAACTACTCCTGCTTTCGTATTCACTCCGCCTACAGTCAGACCACCAGTTAAATTCGAATAAGCAAACTTCCCATTGATTCCAATACTTAACTTTTTAGCCAAACGAAACGCATATGCTCCAGTCAACTCGAATTCATTCGGCTTGTCATCACGAAGAACATTACCGCTTACATCCGTAAACGTAATTTCACCTAAACTAAAATCAATGGTGTGTATTTTATTGATGCGATAGTAACCAGCCAAATAGGACAAGCTAATGTCGTTTGTTAATTGACGTAACCAAGGAGTGTAGGATAAACTTAATTCGGACTTCTCTTTTGCAAAGCTTAGCATGGACGTATTCCAATATACAGAAGTTGAGGTCGGACTCAAAGCTGTACCTGCATCCCCCATACCGCCTGCTCTAGAGTCAGGTGTAATGGCCATAAATGGCAAAGCAGTCGTAATGGTATTTAATTGCAGGTCATTATCCGTGACACCTGATCCCCCACCATTCGGTTGAGCATAGACAAGAATAGAAGAATAACAAATGGCAAAAACGAAAAAAACGTGCTTCATATACGACAATACTTAATGGTTCGTAAATATACGAAAAACTAGGTTTTTTATTGTGGAATCACTTCAAAATAACCAATTTCTCTGTTTTTTCTGCAATTTGACCATCGCTGTTTTTCACTTTCAAGCGATAAACGTATACACCTTTCGCTAACTGATCTCCAAAATCGTCTTTGCCATCCCATTCGATGCCTTCCGATCTGAATCCTTGCGTTTGTACCTGTTGTTGAATCGTTTTAACAAGTCTCCCAGAAATGGTATAAATCTGAACTTGAACATCAAGTTGATTACACGACTGATTATGTTCAAACATAAACGCTGTCCGCGTAGTAAATGGATTTGGATAATTGTACACATGATCCAAGACTGGAATTTCCTTTTCTTGAACAACAAACTCTAATTTAGCCGTCCCAGAATTATTATTCACATCCCAAACTTTCAATTCAAGTGTGTGTTTTCCTTTCGATAGCCCTTGAAACTGGTACCTCACTTCTCCGTTTTGATAATCGTTTAAGCCAGCAGAATAAAAATCGTTCAATACAAAAGGATTGCTCGTTTCGCCATCAAGCACGGCTACGATGTCATGACCAATGCCATTTCCAACGGTGTTTATTCCGTTTTCGTCAAAAACTTTGGCAAATAAAACAGGATTCGCATCTGTAATACTGCCAGAAACAAATGCTTCGTCGTTCATGAACAATTGAATCGTTGGAGCAATTGCGTCATTGATTCCATTTGGATTGATTCCCCCAATAATTAACATCGTATCAAAGCCCTGCGCATCTGTCACAGAACTATTTCCATAGTAACTAATTTTCCCCAAGCCATAATTCAATGCAATGTCTTTTGGAACGATGAACTCAAAATCAAAATATCCATTTATGATGCTCGCTTTTCCACGGTATATTTTATTTCGTTGCTGCTGAAAACTTAACACAGTAGGAGGGTCTTGCCCTAGTGTTTGCTGCGTTTTAAATTTATCGAAAATCGTTGGTGTCAACTCACCATTCCACGTGTTCAAAATGGCTCCGTTCCAATCTTCCATATGTCCTTTGATGCGAACTTTACTCAAAGCATTGATGGTGTCAATTTGAACTTGTGGACTAATTCCGTTAATGCTATCGGTTACGATGCGGTATCTCGGTAGCGCGATGCGCAACGCTGGATCTCCAATCAACGTAAAACTTCTTTTGTTGCCACTTGAACCCGAATTGTTTTTCGTTAACATCGAAATTTCCCCAAATGTTTTTGGATTACCCGTTGCATCTCTTTCGAAAACTTGTTGGTAGAAGGCATCTCCTGTTACTTCATTCACAGTAATAAAAACAGCCCTGGTCGTTGTCATTAAGGCTATCGAGGATCCAGTTGGATTCAAGAAAGCCCATTCGCCTGCAGAAACACGTTTTGGATCATCATATCTAGTAAATTCACAGGTGGCAGAAACAAATAAATTTAAGGCATTAATGTTATTCCAAGACTGAATTTGTGGAATCGTTACAATACGCTCCTCTGCTAGACCTACTTCTCCCCCATGTCCCACGTAGTTGATCATCACAATACCACGCTGAACCCTATCTGTTATTGACTCTGATAAAGCAGGGAACCTGATTCCACCTGTTGAGATCACCATTGGAAAGGCATCCATGTACAGCTTTTCACCATTCATTTCCCGGTGATTCAATTTGACGTAATTGTATTGAGGTTCTGCATTATTCTTAATGAACTGATTGGAAGGATCATTATCTGCAATTTGAACAAATTTCAATCTCCAATCACCGAAAGTTGACGTTAAATCGGTTGATCCAAGGCAACAAGAGGCATTATTGGGGAAAAGTTCCGATCCATTTTTTAAATAATGTTCAACTTTATCTACTTGTTGTTTGGCTTGAATATTATCACTTACGATAAATCGACCAACACCAATATCCATCAAGTCTGTGCTAGAGAATCCTTCGTTATCACCAAGAATTCCGAAGTAATCATCGGAAACGAGCGCGTTGATATGATCCTCACTCATGATAGCTTGATAAGTAGGGATGAAGTTATTGTTGTTATCAAGGCGATTTTTTGGATCATAGGTACCATCACCAAATAACAAAAGGTATTTTGGTTTTGAACTTGGATCTGTTTGAAGTGCACGATCATAAAACATTTTCGCAAACATTCGAATCGCTGTTGCATCCTGCATTCCAGAGCTAAATTCGTTATATACTTGCATGACATCCACCACGTGAACGGTCAATCCTTCCGCTCGGTGTAAATCCGCTAATCTATTCGCTTGTGAAAGGAAATCGGGATGAGATACAATTAAATAATCAGCTTGAGAAAGTCCATGTAGATTTTGAGTGTTTACCGCTCCAACCTTTTCCGGTGTAAAAAATGAACTTCCATTCGATGCCACAAATTCTTTAAATCCACCATTCGATTTAAACGATTTGAGATTTCCATTGCTGGTAATAAACACTTTTTTCGGCACATGCCTGTCTGTAACATCCCAAATAAATCCGCTTGTTGGTAATCCAGTCATATCATAAGAAACCAACTGATTATCAGGTATATTCTTTACCCTGAATCCAAATTGCGTTCCATAAAAAACCAATTTCCTTTTGGTCGTCAGAAAAATTCTATCTAGGTAAGTTAAGGTTGATGGGGATTGTCGCGTTACGCTTAATTTTAAAGGCAACGTTGACGGAGGGTTACTCATCGAAAACTTGTATTCACCCCTGGAAAATTCCGAAGAATTGATTGGTAAGATATTCGTGAATAAATTTTGACCGTTAACACTTGCTTTAATTGTGTTTAACGCATTGTTATTTGGACAATTAGCAGCGATATCTAATTTAAAGTCAAGTTTAACCGTATCCAAGTTTGGTATAGAGAAGTTAAAGGTTCTTTCTAGTTCGACATCGAATAATTCGCCGTACCATCGTTGACCACCTTCGACAATGTTGACCAAATCATTTTCATAACTTTCTCTAAAATCATAGGAACTTATGGTCGTATCGGCAGGCGTATCATTTTGCACTTCCGTTTGAATGCGCAATGGCGCTTGATTTCCATTAACATTGATGAAATAGGTCGATACATCACTGTAAATATTTCGAATTTGAACATAAGGGAAAACGGTTTCAGTGCTAGACCAACGGTGAGGTCCCCAAGCGTGAAAGAGTACGTAATCATTGTCGTTAAAAACACCATCAGATTCTCCTTGTATATAAATGGCATTTTCAGCTAAGTCATCTGTTCTTGGAATATTGTTTTTTTCTGGAAGAAGTCCGTCTCCATTACCGTAGATATGAATGTGAGCTGGATTTAAACCCGTTGTATTAATCCCACAGGACTCTAAGAATGCCTTGTCAATTTTGTAAATTCCATCTTTCGCTACAGAGATTTTAAACCAAGTTCCAGATCCTGACTTCATAACTGAATTGAGCGCAAAATCTTTCTGATTCGTACTACTTGATGTTGAAAGTTGATATGAAAATTGAACAATGCGTTCATAGATTCCATTTTGAAAACGAACAGGTACTGCATGAAGAACTACAAATGGACGTCCAGCTTCTTCTGTTACTGAAGCTTCCATTAAAAATTCCTGAGGGATTTTAACGAAAGAACCTTTGTAATAGGTCAAATCCGAACTAGGGATCTGTTCTGTGACAATGTCCGTAATCACTACATTTTGTTCAGTGGAATTGGTTTTTGTTTTGCTGAAAAAGTATGGCAATCCATTATCGATTCCCTGATCTTGGATAAAACGAATAGGATACACTTTACCTTCCACCTCATGACTATGAGTTTGAGTCCAATTTAAATCGACTTTCACGACTTGAGAAAACGAAGCGTTTGCACTTAAAAGAAGGAAGATTAAGAAATTAATTCTGTTCATGTTCAAATTTTTTCAATGATTGTGTGGAAGAAAAACGTCAATATATTTATTTTATTTGAATAATTATTCGATATTTGTAACCTTTCAAACCTAAACTACGTTGAGATTGTTCGTGCTAAAAACAAAGTTTGTGAAAACATTCGGAACTCTAGTCATTGTGATAGCAAATATATTTGTTGTTTCAATGTCAAATAATTCTTGGTCTCAGGACCCTACATTTACGCAGTTCTATTCGAATCCTGTGTATTTAAACCCTGCCCTTGCTGGTGCAACAGGCTGTCCAAGAATCGCCCTTAATTACCGTAATCAATGGCCTCAGCTAACAGGTAATTTTGTTACCTACAGTGCGGCATTTGATACGTATGCTAAAAACGTTTCGGGTGGGATTGGATTAATTGCGATGCACGATCAACAAGGTCAAGGAACCATTCAAACATCCATGATTGGTGGAGTTTATTCATACAACCTAAAAGTAAATAGAAAATTTTCCTTGATGTTTGGAGCAAGAGCTGCATACTTTCAGAAATTTTTAGATTGGGATAAATTAACTTTTGGTGACATGATCGATCCAAGAAGAGGATTTATCTACCAAACAGGTGATGTTGTTCGTGGAAATGGACGTCATGGATTCTTTGATGCCTCTGCAGGATTAGTAGGATTTACAAAAAACTTCTACTTCGGAGTTGCTGGTCACCATTTAAATCGTCCGGACGAATCAATGATTCTCGGGCAATCTCGTTTACCTATTCGCGTAACCGGTCACATGGGTGCGACGATTAAAATCGGTCAACGTGGACGTTATTCAAGCAGCACGATGTTGATGCCAAATATCATTTACCAATATCAAAATGGTTTCCAAGAATTTAATATCGGTGCCTATTTAAGATACGAAAGCTTTACCATCGGAGCTTGGTACCGCAATAAAGATGCATTTATTTTAAGTTTAGGAATTAGTACAGATAAATTTAGAGTTGGATACAGTTACGATTTAACAGTTTCAAATTTAGGTGGTGTTTCAGGAGGGTCTCATGAAATTTCTATGGGAATCAACTTGAAGTGTAAGAAAAAGCCAAAGAATTTTAGAAAAATTTCTTGTCCATCATTTTAAGTGTAACTAAAACAATTAATACAGATTATTATCGTTAATAAAACGCAAAGTAGAATATGAAGCGATTGATGAATAGATTTTTAGGAGTAGCAGTAGTCGGACTATTGGTACTTTCCTCTTGTTCTCCAGAAAGATCAAGTTCAACGGGTTGGGAATACAACAACTACAAAAACGGTGGATTTGAAAAATTTGATGCACAAGAGCAAGAAACGGGTCCAGGCCTTGTCATGATTGAAGGTGGAACGTTTACCATGGGTAGAACAGAACAAGATGTCATGCAAGATTGGAATGCACGTGCAGCGCGTGTTACTGTGGCTTCTTTTTACATGGATCGTACCGAGGTGACAAACCTACATTGGTTAGAATACATGTATTGGATGAAACGTGTTTACAATAAAACATATCCACACGTATACAAAAAATGTTTGCCAGATACTTTATCTTGGAGAACAGCAATGGGATACCGTGAGAAATACGTGAACTACTATTTACGTCACCCATCTTATGCAGATTACCCAGTTGTAGGTGTTTCTTGGTTACAAGCAAATGATTTTTGTAAATGGAGAACAGACCGTGTGAACGAGGCAATTTTAGTAAGAGAAGGAATTCTGAAATGGCATTTTGCGGATGAAGGTAGCACAGACGTTGGAGCTGCAAACGATGCGAACTACGACAAGCGTTTTGCTTCCGTTCCTCAAAATATGTTCAGTACTGAAAATTACTTAAACGGTAACTACACGATTGAATCTGAGGGTGGTTATGTTATGAACAAGGATAACAAACCTAAAGCGAAAGTGGATGCAAAAACAAAACGTTCGGTTCCACGTGATCCTTACCAATTAGAAAATTACGATCCAATTTATGCTGACTTAGACAACGGTCGTTTAGGAACACGTCCAGTTCGCATGGAAGATGGAATCTTATTACCAAGCTACCGCTTACCAACTGAAGCTGAATGGGAATTCGCTGCACTTGGACTCATCGGAAATTTGGATGAAGGTTCTGAAAACATCAATGATCGTCGTATTTATCCTTGGGATGGACACTACGTTCGTCAAGAAGAAGAACAATTTGCAGGAGCAATCCAGGCTAACTTCGTTCGAGGTAAGGGAGATATGATGGGTATTTCTGGAAATTTAAATGATGGTTCAGATATTACCGCTCGAGTTGATGATTATTGGCCAAATGACTTCGGTCTTTACAACATGGCTGGAAACGTTTCTGAGTGGGTAATGGATGTTTATCGTCCAATGACGAGTGAGGTTTCTGAAGAGTTTATGCCATTCCGTGGTAATAAATACCAAACACAATTGTTAGTTCCTAATGGACTTTACGATCGTCCAGTGAAAGCGAACGAAAACGTTTATGATGTTCACGGAATGAAAGAATTCGTTAATGAATTCGCTCGTGTGAAATACTTGGCTTATGCGAATAAGAAGTATGGTCAAACTGCCGGGACAAATTACCAATCGAACTTCACCAATGGTGCACCTGCTGATACAAGTGCTGCTGCTGTAGCTGCTGCTGCAAGTGCTGCCGCTGCTCCGAAACCAGCTGGTGTAAACAATAACCCAATGAATTCACGTGTGTATTCGAAACAAGATCCACGTGCATATCAGTTCAATTCACCATCCAGTTACTATGTTTCTAACAATTCACAGTTTACGTCTCAAGAGCGTTTGCAATTCGAATTCTTAGACACCTTGAACATCATGTTGGATACAGCCATCGCTTTATACAATCAAGGAAGAACAATTGCTGCTTCTGCATTCATCGAAAGAGTTTTGTTCAACAAAGATCTTCCTATGGAGATTCAAGATGGAGCGAAAAAACAAGACATCCTTGAATTAATGAGTATCGCCTTTGAACGAACAGAGCCAAATGCATACTTAGGAATCGACACTGCACTTTTCAGTAAAGATTATTTGGAGCGTAAATTCCGTTCATATAGCACAGACCCTACGATAACAACATGGATCATGACCTTACGTAATGGATTAACTGAATTCATCACGGAAACAAAAGGAAAACAACGATGGAGAGATGTTACTGTAGAAGAAAACGCAGGACGTTTAAACTACCGTAAAGATGATTACATTGATTATATGGATGGTGATTTAGAGTCTTCTATCTTCTATAACAATGCAAAACGCAAAGATGATATCAATAGTGGTTTACGTGACTCTAAACAAGTGATGTACCAAAACCAACATGAGAACTTTAACTTGAATAACGATATGATTAATGCTGGTGCATCCGGATGGCCAACAACGTTAATCTCTGATAAATCAAGAGTATACAAAGGTGGCTCATGGGCTGATCGCGTATATTGGTTGTCTTCTGGAAACAGAAGGTTCTTAGATGAAGATAAAGCAACGGCAACAATTGGTTTCCGCTGTGCGATGGATCGAGTTGGAAGTTCCAGACCGAAAAGTCCAAAAGAATAATTTCTAAAGCCCGAGCAATCGGGCTTTTTTTTTGCATTTTTGCATCATGGAAAACTTATTCGACCTATTCTATCAAAGCAGCGGTATTTGCACTGATACAAGAAATATCCAAGAAGGATCGTTGTTTGTTGCATTAAAAGGAGAAAACTTCAATGGTAATCTTTTCGCTCATCAAGCGATTGAATCAGGCGCGAAGTTTGCCATCGTAGATGAAGATGGAATCACCAACAATCAAACTGTATTTCACGTTAGTAATTCCTTAGAATTTCTTCAAAACCTAGCACGTTTCCACCGTGATAAATTTGATATTCCAGTTATTGGAATTACAGGTAGCAACGGAAAAACGAGTACAAAAGAACTCATCAACGCTGTTCTATCAAAAAAATTTAATACCCTCTGTACGATTGGCAATTTGAATAATCACATTGGTGTTCCGTTGACCTTGCTGAAATTGACACAAGAACATGAAATGGCCATCATTGAAATGGGCGCGAATAAACCTGGTGATATTGCTGAACTGTGTGCAATAGCCGATCCAACTCATGGCATCATCACCAATATTGGTAAAGCTCATTTGGAGGGATTCATCAATTTTGAAGGGGTCTTGAAAACCAAAACAGAATTGTATGCCTCTATTCAACAAAAAAGTGGTGTGCTGTTCGCTTGTATGGACGATGCTGTTTTAATGAATGCTTGCAAAAAATATCCTTTGCCTTTAATTACGTTTGGAAATGATGCAGACGCTTTAATCGTTGGTGAATTAAATTATTTGGATCCTTTTGTGCATTTTTCATGGCATAATCATGACTACCACTCCCCTACACTTCACACGCATTTAGTGGGGAAATACAACTTTAATAATTTCTTAGCTGCGATTGCTTTTGGGAATATCTTTGAAGTGAATCCAGAGGACATCAATTCGGCTATTGAGGGATACGTTCCGCAAAACAATCGGAGTCAAGTTAGTAAAACCGATAAAAACACGGTTATCGTCGATTGTTACAACGCGAATCCATCAAGTATGAAGTCTGCATTGGAATCATTTGTAGAAATCCACCAGGACGTAAAAATGGCCATCTTAGGAGATATGCTTGAATTAGGGAGCGAAGGAGTGTTCGAACACCAAGGAATTTTAACATTCTGTCAAGAAAACGATTTAGAGTATATCACTGTTGGACCAATCTTTAAAAGTTTAAACGCGAAGGGATTTTCAACAATTCAAGAATTAATGGAACAATGGTCCAACATCGCACTTGAAAACAATTTGATTTTACTGAAAGGATCCAGAGGAATTGCCTTAGAAAAATTACTTCCGCTTCTTTAGGAACCGTACATCATTAAGAAGGACTTCAAGAAAGGATCAAGTCCGCCATCCATTACAGCATCAACATCGCTTGTTTCTGTGCCGGTGCGTACATCTTTCACCAATTTGTATGGCTGCATCACATAGTTACGGATTTGGCTTCCCCACTCAATTTTCTTTTTACCTGCCTCAATTTCGCTACGTTTCTCCATACGTTCACGCAATTCCAATTCGTATAACTGAGAACGCAATAATTGCATCGCTTTCTCCTTGTTTGCCAATTGTGATCTTGATTCCGAGTTTTCAATAATGATTCCAGAGGGAGCATGTCGCAAACGAACAGCCGTTTCGACTTTGTTCACGTTTTGTCCACCCGCTCCACCAGATCTAAATGTTTCAAAACTAACATCAGCAGGATTAATATGAATTTCAATGTTATCATCCACAAGTGGATAGACATACACAGAAACGAACGACGTATGACGTTTAGCATTCGAATCAAATGGTGAAATACGCACCAAACGATGCACACCATTTTCCCCTTTCAAATAACCAAAAGCGAATTCACCCTCTAATTCTAAGGTGACTGTTTTGACTCCCGCTACATCCCCTTCTTGAAAGTTCAATTCCGTGATTTTGTAGCCTTTTTTCTGACCCCACATCAGGTACATACGCATCAACATGGATGCCCAGTCACAACTTTCCGTCCCACCAGCTCCGGCCGTGATTTGAAGAACAGCACTCAGTGCATCCTCTTCGCCAGAAAGCATATTTTTTAACTCTAGTTCTTCAATTTCAGTTAAAATAACTTGGAATTGTTGATCAAGTTCAGCCTCTGTAGACATTCCTTCTTTGACAAATTCCATCACCACCTCTAAATCCGAAACAGCTGTATTTACACGGTCAAAGGTCTCAACCCAAAACTTTAGTCCACGAATGGCTTTCATTTGCACTTCTGCTTTTTTTGGGTCATCCCAAAATGAAGGATCTTGCGTTTTCAGCTCTTCCTCCCTCATTTGCATTCGCTTCTCTTCAATTTTGAGGTAATTTTGAATGCCTTCAACGCGCTTCAATAAGTCTTTATACTGATCAATAGTCATGGTGCAAAGGTAATTATAAAGTCTTTCCGAAAGGCTTGAAACAAATGAACAAAATTGCTACATTTGTACAAATCAAAATTGACATGAATATTCCAGCAGAATTAAAGTACACAAAAGACCACGAATGGGTGAAAATCGAAGGAGATGTTGCCATTGTAGGGATTACAGAATTTGCTCAAAGTGAATTGGGTGATATCGTTTATGTTGAAATCGAAACAATCGGTGAAACATTGAATCAAGAAGAAGTTTTTGGAAGCGTTGAAGCGGTAAAAACAGTTTCTGATTTGTTCATGCCTGTGAGTGGAGAAATTCTTGAATTTAACGACGCATTGGAAGGGAATCCAGAATTGGTAAACTCTGATCCATACGGAGAAGGATGGATGATTAAAGTAAAATTATCAGATGCATCTCAGTACGATGCATTATTAGATGCTGCTACATACGAAGGCTTAATTCATTAATAAAGTCACTCGAAAGAATACAAAAACCGCTCAAAAGGCGGTTTTTTTTATGGCCAACAAGTTTGACAGGTCATTGCCTCAACAGATTGCTCCAAGTGATCTTCCAACTGATAAAAGAAGTTCATTCCGGTCAATTTTTCCAAAGCGTCTATTGTGATGGCAAAGCTCATTAATGGAGCCTTGGATCCTTGATTCGGCAGCACAAACGCGATGGCTTTGGAATGTTCACCCTTAAAATCTAGGATGGCTTTGTAATAGAATTTGGGTACGCTCACCTTATTCGCCCCAATGGACGGTAAAGATTCACCTAGAATAGGCCCTGTGACAATGAGAACAGAATCTAAAGAAATGGCCCAATCACGCACTTGTTCTTCCAATTTTTTCCAAATTCCTCGATTAAACGAGGGTAATTGCGGACTCATATTACTGTAGTAGAACGATTCGTCCATAGCTAATTCCGACCACTTCATATCCGCTGCAGGAGCTAAATGTCCACGATCGAATCCACTTTTTGAATAGTCAGCATTTGCAGCTGTTCCCGTTTTAACCATTGGATCCTCGACAAAATGATCCGAACGTTCGTACGAACCTTGTGTTTCCTTTTTTGTCAAGCAGTAGGCCACCCACTTGGCTTGTTCGTGTGTTTCATTATACACAAAAGCGTATCCTGAATGCTTTAGATACACTTCTCCCACTTCGATTGCTGGAGTCTCAAGTGGAAAATGTGTGGCATTGGAGGACTTCTTTTCAAATCCGACAGAAACGAAAAAAGCCAGTATCAAGAATGAAATTCCCAATACTGGCTTTATGTAGTTACGAGGCATATTATGCGTCGATTTTAGCGTATTTCGCGTTTTTCTCAATGAATTCACGGCGAGGTGGTACATCATCCCCCATTAACATAGAGAAGATTTGATCACACTCTGCTGCGTTATCAATGGTTACTTGACGAAGTGTTCTACTTTCAGGATTCATCGTTGTTTCCCAAAGTTGTTCAGCATTCATCTCTCCAAGACCTTTGTAACGTTGTACGTTTACTGAAGACTCACTTCCACCACCTTTTAAATCACTGATTAAACGGTCGCGTTGATCTTCATTCCAAGCATATTCAGATTTAGTTCCTTTTTTCACTTGGTACAATGGTGGAGTTGCGATATAGATGTATCCATTTTCGATCAACTCCTTCATGTAACGGAAGAAGAATGTTAAGATTAAGGTTTCAATGTGAGAACCATCGACATCGGCATCACACATGATGATGATCTTGTGGTAGCGTAATTTCTCTAGGTTCAAGGCTTTTGAATCTTCCTCAGTTCCAATTCGAACACCCAATGCGGTATA
>JBEDJV010000016.1:0-13357 GCA_041172545.1 Bacteroidota bacterium
GTTCAAGCATACAATGATAAGTTAGATGAACTCAAAATTGCGGCACAAAAATTAGCTTCCACCGAAAGAGAATCGGCTTGGCGGGAAATGGCACAGCAAATTGCGCATGAAATAAAGAATCCTTTAACCCCGATGAAGTTGAGCATTCAGCATTTATTGAGAAGTTACGACCCTAAAAATGAAGAGGGAGAAAAACAATTAAATCGTGTTCTTCATTCCATTATTGAACAAATTGATGGATTAACGAGAATGTCTAATGAATTCTCGAATTTCGCCAAAATGCCTGAACCAATTTTCCAACGTGAAAACATGGTGGAGATGATCGAAAAAGTGGTGAACTTATATGAGAATGAAGAGGCTATCTCCATCGTGATTAACAAGCCAAGTCAGGAGATTTTCGTGAACGTTGACCGTAATTTATGGATTCAAGTGATGGTTAATTTGCTGCAAAATGCTCAACAAGCCTTACTGGGAATCGACAACGGGAAAATACAGGTAATCATTTCTGCTGTCGAACATCAGTGTTGGATTCAGGTAATTGACAATGGCTGTGGTATTTCAAGCGAAGAGTCCGCCCGTATTTTCACCCCACATTTTACAACAAAGTCTTCAGGAAGTGGCATCGGACTATCCTTAGTGAAACAAATTGTGGAAAAACATGGTGGAATTATTTCTTTTGAATCTACAGAAAATATCGGGACAACATTCCGTCTCGAATTGCCAATCATAGACTAATACAAGCTGAAAACTACCGGTATTTTCATGCGTACTTTAATGGCTTTTCCTTGTTCATTTTTACCTGGATTCCAAATAGGCATTCGTTTAATTAAGCGAAACGCTTCTTTTTCACAAGACTGATTTCCTTTAATACCTCGAAGAATGCTTACTTGTTGAAGGCTCCCGTCTTCAAAAATAACGAAGCTCACAAAAACTTTTCCCTCAATTCCTAGCTCTTTTGCATCTTCCGGATAAACCATATTCGATTGAATGTAATTTATTAATGCTTCCTGACCACCTGGAAATTCCGGCATGATCGCAGGGTAATCATAAATAGTATCCGATTTTATCACAACTGGATCAACTGTTGGACAAACGACAGGTGGTTCTCCCGGATCATACGGAATCGGGTCAGGTCCGGGTCCGGGTGGTTCCGGATCCATCAATATCATTGGAATAACCATTGGAATGATTCGTCGCGACTTCTTATGTGTTTTGGATGGATTGATAACCTTAGGTGTCGGATGAACTTCTGCTTTCGGTGCACTCGTTACTGGAGATACTTTCTTTTCAGTGTTTTCACAGGACGTGAATAAAAACAAAATGAATACCGATAATAGCCCTTTTAAAACACTCATTGATTTTTTTAATTTTCGACGAAACAAATATCACACCAAAATCCCAATTTAAAAAACAAACTATCCGTACTTTTGTTAAGTATACTTACACATCCAATTCATGAATCCAACTTATTGCATTGATCCATTTAACCGAAAACGACTTCCAACGATGGAAGTGCGTATCGGTCAATTAACATTGGGTGGAGCGAATCCCATTCGACTACAATCGATGACCACAACAGATACCATGGATACGGATGGATCTGTCGCTCAAAGTATACGTATGATTGATGCCGGATGTGAATTGGTTCGTCTGACTGCTCCAAGTAAAAATGAAGCCGAGAATTTAGGTCTCATTCATCAAAAACTGGCGGAATTAGGCTACCATGTTCCTTTAGTTGCCGACATCCACTTTACCCCAAATGCCGGAGAAGTTGCCGCAAAGCTGATTGAAAAAGTGCGGGTAAATCCTGGAAACTATGCCGATAAAAAGAAATTCGAAGAAATAGATTATACTGACGAAAGTTACCAAGCTGAACTTTTGCGTATCGAATCCAAATTCACGCCACTCGTTCTTTTGTGTAAAGAATATGGAACGGCGATGCGCATTGGGACAAACCATGGCTCATTGTCCGATCGTATTTTAAGCCGATATGGCGACACCCCTGAAGGAATGGTGGAATCGGCCATGGAATTCATTCGTATCTGTGAAAAAAACGATTACCACGAGCTTGTTATTTCGATGAAAGCGAGTAATACACTTGTGATGGTGCAAGCGTACCGTTTGTTGGTTCACCACATGTTGCAGAATGGACGCTGTTATCCCTTGCATTTAGGTGTAACAGAAGCCGGGGATGGTGAAGATGGACGCATTAAATCTGCCGTTGGAATTGGGGCTTTATTGGAGGATGGAATTGGAGATACAATCCGCGTTTCATTAACCGAAGAACCTGAATTTGAGATTCCAGTTGCGCGAAAATTAGCAGAGAAATACCAAGATCAATCTGTATACCCTCTTTCGCTTGATTCATCAAAACTTGCGCATAATCCTTTTGAGTATGCGCGAAGAATTAGCCGTGAAATTCATAACATTGGTGGAAAACATGTCCCAGTGGTCATCGCGGATATGTCCACAAAAACAGAACTAGTTCCCGCAAATTTCTATGGTTTTGGGTACAATTATTCTGTTACGTTAGATAAATGGAACCTCCAAGATCTTGCCGCTGACTACGTCTACATTGGCTCAAATCTCTTAAACTTTGAAGTACCTGGAACGCTCGGTGTTATTTGTGAATTCAATTCATGGAAGAAACATTATTCTGAGCGCGTTGGATTCTATCCACAACTCACTGTTGATCAGTTAAGTGAACTACCAAAAGACCAAATGGCCTTTTTAACGTTAAATGCAGAAGATGAGGTGCCGACAATGCTTGCTGATTTTGAAAAATTGACACTTATTGTTTCAACGAAATACGACAATAAAACACAGCTGTTTAGGTATTTTTTCAATCAGTTAGCTGATCAAATGATGGACATTCCTGTCATAATTAAAATAGATTCAGCAGAAAATGATGCGGAGAAATTCCAGTTAAATGTTTCCAGTGATGCGGGATCTTTGTTCATTGATGGATATGGAGATGGAATTTGGATTGGCGGTGAACAGCCAAATACCTTTATCAATTCGTCAGCATTTGGCATTCTTCAAGCAACACGAACGCGCATTTCCAAAACAGAATACATTTCATGTCCGTCTTGTGGCCGCACACTCTTTGACTTACAAGAAACTACAGCAAAAATTCGCGAAAGGACTTCTCATTTGAAAGGAATTAAAATCGGAATTATGGGATGTATCGTGAATGGACCGGGTGAAATGGCCGATGCTGACTATGGGTACGTTGGGACAGGTCCTGGAAAAATTCATTTATACAAAGAGAAAACAGTGGTGCGCAAAAATGTTGCCGCTGAAGAAGCTGTGGATGCCTTGATTGACTTAATCAAAGAACATGGTGACTGGGTGGAGAGAGCCTAATTAGAATGGTGCAGGACAAGTAATTTCCACGCGTTCCTTCGTGATTGGATGCCAAAAACTAAAATATTCGGCATGGAGATACAAGCGATCTGCTTTTTGTCCATACAAATCATCCCCAATAATTGGAGCGTTTAATCCGCTTGCATGAGCAGCATGTACCCGTAATTGATGCGTTCGTCCAGTATGCGGATAGAAATAGACGCGTGTGTGTCCTTTCGTGCGCTCTAAGACCTCGTATTTAGTCAAGGCATGTTTCCCGTGTTCATAACAAACGAGCTGTCTCGGACGGTCTTCTAAATCCACACGAAGTGGAAGTTCGATTTCTCCGTGACTAGATTTCACGTAACCTTGGAGAAGAGCAATGTATCGTTTCTCGACGCTTCGTTTCAAAAATTGTTTCTGCAAAGACTCGTGAATATCCTTCCTTTTAGCAATGAGGATAATTCCTGAGGTGGACATATCGAGTCGGTGAACGAGTAAAGGTCCCGTAGCGTAAGGATAGAGATGCTGCATTCTTGTTTGAACGGAATCAGCAATGGTTTTCCCGGGAACGGATAAAAATTCTGCTGGTTTATTGACCAATAGCAAATAATCATCCTCATAAATAATCGGAAGTTCTTTTCCTTCCGCTGGATTGATGCTCATGGGATTCACATCCAGTTCGATTCCCTTCAACATATGTGAAAGAATCGGTTCGCATTTCCCACGACAAGCCGGGTAGAATTCTTGGTGGATTTTCACTTCGGATTCCGGAGACATTCCCCACCAAAACTCTGCCATGGCAATGGGTTTCAATTGATTCAAGAAGGCAAACTGCAGCAATTTTGGAGCAGCACATTCACCCGCTCCAGCTGGGGGTGTTTTGAAAGGTGTTTCTTTAAAAATATCTAGTAAGCTTTTCTGCTGATTTGCCGAATTTAGAAAGGTATACGATTGAAATATTCGGCTTTGTATATCAGCCGACATCGCCGCTCTTTTTTCGCGTAATTCGGTCAATTGTTGCTCCAATTTCTGCAAAGATTCTTCCAATTGTTGGAGCTCCAACTTTTTTACATATTGTTGTTGTTTAAATTGAATTTGCTGACGGATACTTTCCTCTTTAAGTGCCTCAATTAGGAGATTATAAGCGGATTTATCCTGTTGATCAGCTGTATCTCGTTTTTCTTGTCGGAGTTTCTTGTACTTTTTCAATTGTACTTTTTCGTCTTCCATCCATTTTTGAAACGTATTTCGACGAACGCCAACCTCGTTTCTCAATGCTACATACCCTTCGTTTTGTTCTAAGCGATGTAACGCTAAGGTCAATTCATTGACTTCAATTTCTTCCTTTCTAAAAAAGCCCGTTGGATCGAGAAGATCATAAACGGGAGGAACGAATCCCTCATGGTGGTTTGAATTTCCTAATTTTCCCGAGAACGCGGAGATGTATCCTAATTCACCAGATGAGTTTTCTACAACAAGTACCCCAAACATTTTTCCGATCGCTCCATTTCGTTCGGATCTTCCGATGCCAAAATCATGATTAAAGTCTACTGAGTTCAATCGCTCTTGTAGTAATCTTACCGCTTCAAGTGCTATGGGATGAGGGGTGTAATAAAACGGGAAAGTGAATTTGGTTGGCAATGGAATTAAATTGCCATCTCGAAAAGGAATAAACATAAAGTATAGTCAAAAAAAAACGCCCTCAATGAGGGCGTTTCCAAATCGTGAGAGTGATTATCTAACCACTACGTTTTTAGTTGTTTTTGTACCGTTAGAAGCAACAGTAACGATGTAACTTCCAGAAGCTACGTTTTCAGTTGAGAAAGTAACCAATTGTGTACCATTCAAGTTAGCCATTTCTTTAGAAGAAATAACACGACCTTGAAGATCTGTCAATGTGATTACGAAATCAGCATTGTTCGCTTCGAAAGAAACGTTCAATAAACCAGAAGCTGGATTCGGGTAAACATTCAATGCGATTGTTTCCATTTCGTTTAATCCTAATACACCTGTTTTGAATGCTTTTTGCTCACTTGCAGCAAATTGAGCACCAGAAGCGACAACTGTACCTAATGCATCCGTTACAGAATAAGCTCCGTTACCGTAGTTACAACAGATACCGTCACCGTAAGCATCCAAGATTTCGAATGTATAACACTGAGAAGGACTTAAAGTCACTTGGACTGGTGTTTGAACTGTTTGTCCAGCTGCACCTGTAGTCATATCTGCCCAGTTACCACCACCTTGTGCAACAACTGTACCAGTACTGTTTTTGATGTTCCAAGAAGTCTCAGAAGCATAGTAGTCTGTAGTAATGTTCACAGTAACATATTGAGAAACTGCATTTGATGCAGAAGCAATTGTTGCAGATGTAGCATTGTTCGTTGCTGTAGCATCACCAGTTGTAGTAACTGTAACTGCTAAAGCACCACCCATAAATGAAGCGATTGGAGAACATGTTACGTTAGCAACACCATATGTAGCTAAGTTTCCAGAGTAAGTTCCTGTTGATACTGTAGTTCCACCCATTGTAATCGTTACAGTTGCGCTTGTTAACGCAGTTGTACCGTTGTTTTGGATTTGTACAGATGGTGTGTAAGCGCCTTCACAATGAACTAAAGCTCCTGTGTAGTTTAATGCCGCAACATCCGTAGGTTGAGAAGCTGGAGCAGGACAAGCACCAATTGCAGTGTAAATGTTCGCTGCAGTTGCTTGACCGATTTCCGTAATGATTCTGTTAGGACAGATTCTGTAGATTGTTGGGAAATAAGCGATGTTGTAATCGTTATTGATTTGCGTTGCAGAAGCAGAAGCAGGGTTTGCCATAGGGAATTGGACTTGTGATCCTGCTACAGGCTCAGTCCAGTTTCCAATCGCTCCACTTCCATCTAACATCGTTGCATCAGCAGTTGTTCCGTCACCTTCGATCCAAATAACCATTACGTCATCTGTTGTCGTTGAAGAAACTCCAGGAGCTCCAGCAGGACCATGTGCAGCGTAAACATCTTCTAACGCACCAGTAAGGTGGTAGTTCCAACATGGACCACACCAAGTTGCAGATACATCAAGGATTACAGTGTACCCTTGATCTAAATAATCATAAAGTGTATAAGAACCGTTGTTCGTCATTCCTGCCGCAGCCAACCATGGTTGGTAAGCAGAAATTGTGAAGTTAGGCGCTACACTTCCCGGTGCCAACTGTGCATTTGCACTTACTCCTGACACTAGCAATAAAGCTGAGAATAATAGTTTTTTCATGAATTAAAATTTTAAGTTCGGGTAAATATAATAAGAATCCACGAAGAAAAAAAAGAGGAGAAGGAGAATTTTAAAGAAAGATTATTTCTTTTTTAATTGTTCCTTAATAAACAATTCAATCGCTCCAACCATAGAAGGGGCCTTAGGATGAGGTGCGTGAACATCTAATCTCAAATTGTTTTTAATTACGGCATTGGCTGTTGTTGGACCGAATGCGGCAATTGCCGTATCATTTTGCTTGAAATCAGGGAAGTTTTTGAACAAAGATTCGATTCCCCCCGGACTAAAAAACACAAGGATATCATAGTATACATCCTCTAAATCTGACAAGTCAGAAGCGACCGTTCGGTAAAGAATTACCTTCGTAAATGGAATGTTCTGTTGTTCTAGTGTTAATGGAATGTTGTCACGAAGAATATCAGTACATGGAAGTAGGAACTTCTCATTTTTGTGTTTCTTCATTAATTCCGCCAATTCATCAATTGTTTGTTTACCAAAGAAAATTTTTCGTTTTCTATAGGTTACATACTTTTGAAGGTATAGAGCGACTGCCTCCGTAATACAGAAGTATTTTGTGGTATCTGGAACTTCGAAACGTGTTGCTTCGGCGATTCGGAAAAAGTGATCAACCGCTACTTTGGACGTTAAGATGATGGCTGTATGTTCAGCAAGATTTACGCGTTGTGCCCTAAATTCTTTAGGGTCCACACCTTCTACTTTGATAAATGGACGAAAGTCTATTTTCAATTTATACTTTTCAGCCAAGTCATAATAAGGAGATTTGTCTCCCTCCGGCTTAGGCTGCGAAACTAAAATTGTCTTTATGGCCAAGTTTCGTTGTTTTTAGCGGATAATTTCCAAATCATTAACTCCGAAATAATGCCATGCTAATTTACTTAAAATCAACAATGGTAAAATTTCTAGGGTGCAAAGATACAAAATTAAATAATACCATTTATATCTTAATTGCACGGCAAGTAGGAGCCCTTTGACAATGCGCCAAACAAGCAACAGAATAAACAAAACATAAAACAGTTGCTCAAAAACATGCTGAAGTTCTTGATTTAAAATCCAAAGAAGGGACATGCAGGTTAATATAAATCCTCCGAAAGACCAAATTTGCTTGTTCACTGCGCTCATCGAATCGAGAATTGCACGCTCTCCCGACAGTAAAAAAACCAAACGGAAATTTAAAAGTTGTAAAAAAGTTAAAGCAAATACGATTTTTAACGTGAGCCAAACGGTATCAAGCATATTAGACTGCTGATAGAGTAATAGAAAAACACAGGTTGAAAATGAAATAATATAGTTTAGGACAATAAGGGCAGACATACTTGGCTGTAGTTTGGACCCCTCGAATCCATTGCTGTCTGGACGTTTTACTTTAAAAAACCCGGAAAAAGTCTGGGCAATTAAATCCGGCTGAGCTACTCGTGCAATACCAACAAACGCAAAACACACCAAGATAATAACCAATAGGTAACTATTCATTTGAGTATTGCGTTCGATTAGTTCGAATGAGCTGAGTAAGGTATATATCATCACTGACAAAATTAATTCAAAAATGTATGGGGTGGACATTTTAATTATTACTTACTTTTGCAATCAAATAAGGTAAATTATGAAAACAGATTTATTTACACATCCTGATTATTACGGAATGGATGACCTACTTTCGGATGAGCACAAATTAGTTCGTGACGCCGCAAGAGCTTGGGTTAAAAAAGAAGTTTCGCCAATTATCGATGAACATTACGAAAATGCGACATTCCCAATGCACATTTTGAAAGGTTTGGGAGAAATCGGTGCGTTTGGTCCATATATCCCAGAAGAATATGGTGGTCCAGGATTAGATCATATTTCTTATGGTTTAATTATGCAAGAATTAGAGCGTTGTGATTCAGGTTTGCGTTCAACTGCATCTGTTCAATCTTCGTTAGTCATGTATCCAATTTGGAAATATGGTTCAGAGGAGCACAAACAAAAATATTTACCAAAGCTTTCCACAGGAGAAATGATGGGCTGTTTCGGCTTAACAGAGCCGGATCATGGTTCTAACCCTGGTGGAATGATTACCAACTTTAAAGATGCTGGAGACCATGTCATCTTGAATGGTGCCAAAATGTGGATTTCCAATGCGCCATTTGCAGATATCGCTGTAGTATGGGCAAAAGATGAAACAGGAAGAATTCACGGTATTATCGTTGAACGCGGAATGGAAGGATTTTCTACGCCTGAAATGCACGGGAAATTATCCCTTCGCGCTTCTGCAACCGGAGAACTCATTTTCGATAACGTAAAAGTGCCTAAATCAAATATCCTTCCGGGTAGATCAGGACTAGGAGCTCCTTTAAGTTGTTTGGATTCAGCCAGATTTGGAATTGCTTGGGGTGCGATCGGTGCAGCTATGGATTGTTATGATCAAGCTTTGCGCTACTCAAAAGAACGAACGCAATTCAATGTGCCAATTGGAGCCTTCCAATTGATCCAGAAAAAATTAGCTGAAATGATTACGGAAATCACGAAAGCTCAATTACTGACTTTCCGTTTAGGACAATTACGTAATGAAGGTCGAGCAACATCCGCGCAAATTTCTATGGCGAAACGCAACAACGTTGAAATCGCATTAAACATTGCGCGTGAGGCACGTCAAATTCATGGTGGAATGGGAATTACAAGTGAGTACTCAATGATGCGTCACATGGCAAATCTAGAGTCGGTAGTAACCTACGAAGGGACACACGATATTCATTTATTAATTACAGGAATGGATGTAACTGGAATTCCAGCGTTTACACGTGAAATGCCAGACTTACACTAATTAGAGTTCCTCGGAGTCAAGTTCGATATTCACATCTCCCCGCAGAAAACGAATGCGATTTCTTGCCTCTGTTGAGAATAGACTTCCTTTAAAATCAATAATTAAGCGCTTGTAATTTTCAAGCGCTTTTTCTTTGTTTAGTAATTGGTTTTCTTCAATGTCTGCCAAGCGGAAAAGTGCGTCGTCGCCAAGAATATCGTCGGAATGAAATTTCAATAAATCAGTGTAATAATCGCTCGCAGCAGACCATTTTCCTTGCTGTTCCATTGCCTTCCCTTTTCGAAACAAAATTTCATCTGCTAATGAATGCATCGGAAAATTAATTTGGATGCTATCAAACAAGACAAAAGCGGAGTCATAGCGATGTTGTTCTATAAGTCGTTCGGCAGTAGCAAACCATAACATTGCCTGATAATTACTATCCAAACCATAATTATCCGTAATCATAACAGATAATTGAAGCGCATCATTGGCAATCATTTTTGAAGTGGACTCTTTTAGTACATCCAATTGTCCCTGTGCAAAATCAAATTCTCCGTCAAAATAAAAAACGCGGGCATTTTTAAATTTTGCCTCATTACCGATTGGTTCAAACTTGAAATCATTGTCCACCTGCATGTATAAAAGCGATGCCTCCCAAATGTCGCCTCCCAAAACTTGCACATCCGCTAGTTTCATTTTAACCTGCGCCCTCTGCATATCCGTCAGCCCTGGGGTATCTAATAAATTATTCAGTAATTCAATTGACTCAAGAACTTGTTCGCCATAAAACGCTTTTATGTGCGCCAATTCGAGAATGATTTGAAATGTAAACCTTGACTTTCCTAGTCGCGTTAAGGCATCGTTGTAATCTTGTATCGTCGCAGCGATCTCCACTGAAGAGTACGAACGATTTGTCGTAATTTCAATAAAGCGGGTGTTCAACAAGGATTTTTGGGACTCAAAATACAAAGGCTGACTAGAGCCTAGGGAAATGACATAATCAAAACATTTCCGAGCGATTTCATATGATTTATTTTCAACGCAAATTAATCCTAGTTCAAAAACACGTGTTCCGTCACCTTGAACTCTTTTATCCAATGCTTGCGCTTGTACGAAAGCGCCATTAAAATTTTGATTTTGAACAAACAACCAAATCAACATTTCCGAATAAATCAGTGGAGCGTTTGGTTTTTGCGTTTTTGTGATTAATAGTTCTTTGAGCGATATGAAGTCAGGACCCTCACTATTACTTAAATCGACCCGACTGTTTATTGCCAACTGTATCGACTCTTTCATACCCGGTTGAAGTTCGAGGTAATCAATATACTCTCGCATCATTTCCGACTTATTTCCTACAAGTGAGTAATAATCCGCATACTGAAAATTGAAGGGATAACTAGGGGCTAATTTCCTACCTTTATCCAAACAGGTTTTCGCTAAATCAAATTTCCCCCTGGCTACAAAAGCTTGGTACAATTGAACGGTAAAACCTGGATTACTATTTACCTCTTCAAGCAGCTCTTCGTAAATTTTCCGTGATTTTGATAGATCATTTACTTCCTCATAAAATTGCGCAAACGTTACCCTTAAATCTAAGTCTCCTTTGTTTAAGTTGACTTGCTTTTTTAAGATTTTTTCTGCTGTTTTGGTGTCTTTTACCTCCAATAAACACTCGTAATAGCGCGTAAAAACAATTTTCGATTGATCGTTGGCATAGATCTTTTCGTAATATATCGTTGCCTTTTCGAATTCTCCATTCGTATAATAATATTGCGCTAATTGTATATCTGTCTCGGTTTGACAAAATACAGTATTGGCAAAGAATAAAAACAAAAAAAGGAGGTGGATTTTCATTAATGATTTAAGTTGTATTTTCTTACTAAGTCTAAGGAAAGCTGATTTAATTCCGGATGTAAAGCACGATAGGTAGCCAACGTTTCTTTCTTCAGTTTGAGGTACTCATCCAATAATGTTTGAAGTTGGTTTAATTTGTTTTTTTCAAATAAAATGTACGATTCGTATTTGTCTCGACTTCCAGCCCCATTTTCAATATCTGCCTTCAATGCCTTCAATGATTTTTCTTCTTCACGAATGGCTTGTTTTAATTGACTGTTTTGTTTCCCTAATGGCTTGAGGCTTCTTCTCATCATTTTATAAGCATCCATTTTTTTTCCTAAAACCATATTAATCGTGTCTAAAACCAAATAGTTTTTAATGCGGATCTCAACAGCATTGGTTGCGGTTTTAAGTGCGGTAAGTGTGTCAATCTCATTTGTTGATCGTTCATTTTCAATCAACATTAATCCTTTCTCTAATTTAGAGATGCGTTTCAATTGTTCATCCTTTTTTAAATCTGAACAGGAGAAGATAAGAATGCTACAGGTAAGAATGAAGGAGACGGATCGTTTCATACACATTGAAGGTAAAAATAATGAGTGAAAAAAGTAATGAGAACAGCCAATGTCCAACCTGTATAAACCTCAATTGGACGATGTTTATTTAAAAACAAGCGAGCAGAGATGGTTAATCCAGAGGCAATAACAGCCATTGGCAAAATCCAACTAGCAAATGTTTGTTGCTCCAAATAAAAGGCGAAAAGGAATCCAACCAAAATACCTGCTCCTCCAGCATGTAATGATATTTTTATCCACCTATTAATTCCCATAAAGACAGAGGTTACAATAAACCCGGATAGTGGAAGCGCGTAAAAGGCAATTGGGAGAGCGGCATCAGGTGCTTTCACAAAAAACAATAAAAAAAGCACTAAGGAATACGCCATCATCACCAACAGTGGGATGTTTCTTTCGCGTTGATTTTCTATATCGATGGTACTGATGACTTTCTTTTGATGTAACGCTAAAAACGATAATCCTGGAGCTACCGCACTAAACAAGAAAAAAAGTAAGACGAGTCTCGTCTTCATTTCTGGCGGAAGTAAAAACATGGAAACATGACTTAAGTCTTTGGGAATGGAAGGGATATACATCGCCAATAAGATCCCATAAGTTGGCATAAATAAGGGTAAAAACACCCAGGAAAATAAATGTGCAAGTATTCCTTTCATCTCTATAATTCTTTTCGCATTCTGGCAACTGGA
Organism: Bacteroidota bacterium; assembly: GCA_041172545.1. Taxonomy (GTDB): domain Bacteria; phylum Bacteroidota; class Bacteroidia; order Flavobacteriales_D; family Crocinitomicaceae; genus UBA952. The sequence goes on from JBEDJV010000016.1 coordinate 12,507, forward strand.
ATATTCAATTGCTCTCTATATTTCGCTACAGTTCTTCTAGCAATATTATACCCTTTTTCGTTCAAAAGATCCATTAATTTCTCATCTGTAAGTGGATTGTGCTTGTCCTCCGCTTCGATGGCATCAGACAAAATCTTTTTCACTTCACGTGTCGATACTTCTTCACCGCTATCCGTCGATAAGGATTCGGAGAAAAAGTACTTCAGGGGGAAGATTCCATAATTTGTTTGGACAAATTTGGAATTAGCCACCCTTGAAATGGTCGAGATATCTAAACCGATGACATCGGCGATGTCTTTTAAAATCATTGGACGAAGTTTCGTCTCGTCTCCACACAAGAAGTAGGCTTCTTGGTAATCCATAATCGCACCCATCGTCAACAATAATGTTTGTTGTCGTTGTTTAATGGCATCTATGAACCACTTTGCACCATCTAATTTTTGACGAACAAAAGACAAGGCATCTTTATCCGACTTTGAGGATTTCGCTCCTTCCGCATAGGACCGAAGCATGGATTCATATTCGCGACTCACTTTTAATTCAGGAGCATTTCTTCCATTCAACCCTAGTTCTAGACGTCCTTCGCTTTCAAATAAGGTAAAATCAGGGATGATTTGCTGATAATTCTTTGCAGACTCGCGCATCGAACCACCTGGTTTTGGATTTAATTTTAGAATTTCATCAATGGCATCTTTCAAATCATGGTCATCTATTTCTAGCTTTTTTGCGATTTTTTCGTAGTGTTTTTTGGTAAATTCTTCGAAATGATTTTCGAGGATTTTTTTTGCGGTATACCGTGAAATATCCCCATCTTGTTTTCGTTTGATTTGAATCAAAAGGCACTCTTGTAA
>JBEDJV010000017.1:0-13208 GCA_041172545.1 Bacteroidota bacterium
CCAATATTGCATAAAATGATTGGTCAAGTTTACCGTGAAAAGAACGGTGATTTTGTACTAATCCCCATTGTGGGCGATCAAAAAATCAATCTCGGAACAGCCAATTCGGATGCAGATGTGAAAGATAAATTTGAACGGTTATTGGAGTTTTACAAAGAAGCCATGCCCTATGAAGGGTGGAATAAATATAGCGAAATAAGTGTAAAGTATGAAGGACAAATCGTTTGTAGAAAAAGAGCCAACTAGCGAAGTGAAGCGTAGCAAGATTGTTGTTGGACTTGATATCGGGACAACGAAAATCGCTTGTTTTGTTGGACGTAAAAACGAGCATAACAAAATTGAAATCGTTGCATTGGGGAAAAGTGAATCCCTCGGTGTGATGCGTGGAGTGGTATCCAACATCGAACGAACAGTTCAGTCGATTAATGCAGCTGTAGAATTGACCCAGAAATCTGTCGATGGTGATTTGAAAGTAAAGAATGTCAATGTAGGTATTGCAGGACAACACATCAGTAGTATTCAATACAAAGGGATGTACACGCGTCGCGATGCTCAAGGTGAAATTACGCAAAAGGACATCGATGCGTTCGTAGACGATGTGTATCAATTGGTGATGACGCCAGGAGAGGAAATTGTTACCGTGATTCCTCAGGAATACATTGTGGACAACGAAGCAGATATCAAGGATCCAATTGGAATGGGTGGTGTTCGTCTAGAAGCGAATTTCCATATCATTACAGGACAAGTGAACAACGTGAAAAACATCAAGCGTTGTGTTGACCGTGCCGGATTGAATGTAAAAGAAATCATTTTAGAGCCGATTGCATCTGCTGAAGCAGTGTTGAGCGACGAAGAAAAAGAAGCAGGAGTTGTTTTGGTTGATATCGGTGGTGGAACAACGGATGTAGCAATCTTCCAAGATGGATTGATTCGCCATACAGCGGTGATTCCATTTGGTGGAAATGTCATTACCGACGATATCAAAGAAGGATGTCGCATCATGCAACGTCATGCGGAATCATTGAAAGTGAAATTCGGAAGTGCATTGGCTTCGGAAAGCAAAGAAAATGAGGTCGTATGCATTCCAGGATTACGTGGACGCGATCCAAAAGAAATTACCTTGAAAAACCTTGCGAGCATCATTCAAGCACGCATGGAAGAAATCATTGAGTTGGTCAATTTTGAAATCATCAACTCAGGATATTCGAAAAAAATAATCGGTGGTATTGTTGTCACTGGAGGAGGGGCGCAGTTAAAGCACCTTACACAACTTTTTGAATACATGACTGGTATGGATACTCGAATTGGTTATCCAACAGAACACCTAGCAAATACCAACGACTTAGATAAATTGGCTAGTCCAATGTTTTCAACTGGAATTGGACTTGTATTGAAAGGATTTGAGTCGGCTGAGAAATCTGGCTTGGATTTGATCACGAGAAAAGAAGAAGTTTCTGCGGCTAGCCATACGGCAGTTACGCACTCAGATCCAAAAAGAGATCGTGGGTTCTTAGAGAAACTTAAACAGTCAGTTGGTGAATTTTTTGATGATAAAGATTAATAGAAAAAATAATGAATATGGAATTTGACTTACCTAAAATGGGAGCGGCAGCAGAAAGTAACGCAAACTCAATCATCAAAGTTATTGGTGTCGGAGGTGGTGGTTCAAATGCGGTAAATCACATGTTCTTGCAAGGAATTGTTGGAGTTGATTTTATCGTGTGTAATACGGATCGTCAGGCTTTGGATATCTCTCCAGTTCCTCACAAAATTCAGTTGGGTCCAACATTAACAGAAGGACGTGGGGCAGGAATGATTCCTGAAATGGGAATGAATGCAGCGATCGAAAACATCGAAGAAATTCGCGAAATCCTTTCCAAAAACACGAAAATGGTGTTTGTTACTGCAGGAATGGGTGGTGGTACCGGAACGGGTGCTGCGCCAGTTATTGCGCAAGTAGCGAAGGACCTTGGGATTTTAACGGTAGGAATCGTAACAGTTCCATTTAACTTCGAAGGAAGAAAACGTCGCCAACAAGCCGAAGAAGGATTAGATAAAATGCGTCAAAACGTAGATACCTTGTTGATCATCAACAATGAGCGTTTACGTGAGTTTGGTAAAAACATGTCACTTTCAAGTGCGTTCTCTCATGCAGATAACGTATTGACAGTTGCGGCGAAAGGAATTGCAGAAGTCATTTCCGTAACCGGAACAATCAACGTGGACTTCAATGATGTGAATACAGTATTACGCAATAGTGGTCAGGCCATTATGGGTAGCGCGGTTGCAGCAGGTGAAGACCGTGCAATTGTGGCTGTAAAAGAAGCATTGACTTCTCCGTTATTGAACGACAACGATATCAACGGTGCAAGCTATGTGTTATTGAACATCACTTATGGAGATCAGGAAGTGATGATGGATGAAATTACAGAAATCACGGATTACATTCAGGATGCAGCAGGTGCAACAGCTGATGTGATTTGGGGTCACGGTTATGATGCAAGTTTAGGTGATAAACTAAGCATCACATTGATTGCAACAGGATTCTCTTCATCGCCAATTACGGGTTTTGAGAGAGCTCCAGAGCGCAAGATCGTCGCGCTGGAGGAAGAACATAGAAAAGAAATTGTGAGTCCACTTGAGTCTCCAGTTCAACACACAACGATCCAGAGTGAAATAAGTCAAGAGCCCTTCTTAAAAGCAGATGAAACATTAGTAAGTCAAGCACCAGTTTCGATGCCTGAGCCTACTCCAGTGTTTAAAGCGGAAGAAACGACTCGATTTGAATTGGACGAACCAACGGTAAGTCAAAACTTTTCTTACCATATGGAGGAAGAAGTGAATTCAGTTGCGGATATGCCAGCTTTCGACGTGGAAGCATCAGTGGATAACGTAGAGGATAACAACGCCTTTTCTTGGGATGTGATGGATGTTAGTTCATCTTCAATCGAAGAAGAAGTAGTGTACCAAGCTCCGATTCAAGTTGTTTCTGAAGTAAATGAGCCGGAAACAATCGTTCGACACATGTTGGAAGATGACGCTGAGGAACGAATGAGCATCGAACCTGCTAAACGCATCCTTTCTCCTGAAGAACAACAACGCAAAGCACAAGAACGTGTTTCTCGTATTCAAGAATACACAGCGAAATTGAAAAAAGCGGAAGGAATCGTGGAATTTGAAAACGAGCCTGCTTTTGTTCGTCGCAATATCAGTATCCAACAAACGACACCAAGTACGGAAGAACGTTTTTCTCGCTTTGGTTTGTCGCAAGATGAAGATGGTAGAGTTGGATTAAGAACAAATAATTTCTTACACGATAACGTAGACTAATGGGATTTACTGAACAGATTAACGAGGATATCAAAAAAGCAATGCTAGCGAGAGAAAAAGAAAAGTTAGCCGCTTTGAGAGATATTAAATCTAAACTATTACTTGAAGCTACTTCCGGTAATGGTGAAGTGAGTGATGAAGCGGGTGTAAAAATTTGCATGAAGTTGCACAAGCAACGAATGGAAACCTATGAGTTATATATCGCCCAAAATCGTCAAGATTTGGCAGATGATGAACTTTTTCAAGCGAAAATCATTGAGGCTTACTTGCCGAAAATGATGGATGAGGAAGAAGTGAAAGCAGAAGTGGCTGCGACAATTGAAGCTGTAGGCGCGACTGGACCTCAAGATATGGGTAAAGTAATGGGCGTGCTAAGTGGAAAATTGGCTGGAAAAGCGGATGGAAAATTAATCGCTACCTTGGTAAAAGAACTATTGGCGAAATAATGATAACAAACAACAAACAACGAAAAACGCATCGATTGGTGCGTTTTTCTTCGTTTATATAAGATCAATTACATGAAAGTTAGCTTAGCGGAAACAATTCGAGCTTACCACCAAAAAGGATGGTCGCCAGCAACATCAACCAATTATTCGTTTAAGGAAAATGGTCAAATGTGGGTTTCCCGCTCTGGTGTTGATAAGTCAACGTTTAGCGCGGATGATTTTATTCCAATAGATGAAAATGGCTCGGTTCAAGCACCATTCGAGGGAATCAAACCATCCGACGAAACCATGATCCATGTTCTGATCTATCGTTTGTTCCCAGAAGCTCAAGTCATTTTACACAGTCATTCCAAAAATCCCGTGTTGATTTCCAAAAAGAACGATCGGATTTTTATCGTGGAAAACTACGAAATTCAAAAAGGATTCTCTGGAGTGAAAACGCATGACTGTCGCATTCAAATTCCCATTTTTGAAAACGCTCAGGATATGGCGTATTTTGAACAAGTACTTCCGGAACGTCAAGCTGAAATTCAACAACATTGCTTTATCATACGTCAACACGGAACCTATGCGTGGGGAGAAAATCTATTCGCTGCCAAACGTCATTTGGAATCCTTGGATTATCTTTGTGAATGTGAATTAGTACAGTAATTATGGCCATTTTATCTATTCCAAACCAACAGGTGCAATTGACGGACCCACAAAAAATTCGGTCCTTCATGAACCAAAGAGGAATTTTCTTCGACCAATGGACTTGTTCCGTACATTTTGAAGATAGTGCAAGCACAGAAGAAATTCTTGCCGCATACGCAGCGGATTTAGATCCATTTATGAAAAATGGAGGATACGAAACGGCGGATGTAATCTCCATCAATTCCTTAACAGAAAATTACGAAGCTATTCGTGCGAAGTTTTTGGCTGAACATACGCATTCAGAGGATGAAATTCGGTTTTTTGTTGATGGACAAGGACTATTTTGGTTTCATTTGGAAAATGAAGATGTGTTCAATTTACTTTGCGAACGAGGTGATTTGATATCCGTTCCAGCAGGAACGAAACATTGGTTTGATGCCGGTGAAACACAGCCGTTTGTGAAAGCCATTCGCATATTTATAGACATGTCAGGTTGGGTTCCACAATACACGGAATCAGGCTTGGAGCAACAATTTAAAGATTTTAATTTCCCAAAACGTGGATAGTCAAATTAAGTACATTTTAAGTGATATCGAAGGAACAACCTCATCCATTTCCTTCGTAGTAGATGAATTATTTCCTTATTTCAGAGAACACATTCAAGTATTGCCGAAAATGGCAATGGTGAGCGAGGTAAAAGAATCGTTTGCTCAAGTGATTAAATTGGTGAAGGAAGAAGAGGGGAAAAGTATCACCACAACAGAGGAAGTTATCGCGTACTTAGATAAATGGAGCCGAGAAGACAGAAAAGTTACTCCGCTTAAAACCTTACAAGGATTCGTCTGGAAAAAAGCATACGAGGATGGAGACATCAAAGGCCACGTGTACGACGATGTTCCAACCTGCTTCAACAAGTGGCGTGCCAATGGATTGAAAATTGGTATTTTTTCCTCTGGATCTATCCATGCGCAAAAATTGTTGTTTCAATACAGCTGCTTTGGTGATTTAAGCAAACACCTTTCTAATTACTTTGATACAAACACGGGTGCAAAACGCGATTCAGAAACGTATAAAACGATTGCAGAAATTTTGGACCTCGAACCTCAGCAAATTTTATTCTTGTCTGATATCCGTGAAGAATTGGTTGCAGCAGATGAAATAGGCTATCAAACGATGCAATTGGTTCGTCCCGGTTCAAGTCCATCTTGGGGTAAATCGGTAGCTAGTTTTAACGAGATTTAATTCGATCCGAATATTCGCACATAAAAAAAGCCGATCAATTGATCGGCTTTTCTTTTGATAAGAGATTTATCTTAGTTGTTGATTGGGGCACCAGCATTGTTAACTGGAGTTCCAACTTCTGGAGCTGGACCAACCTCACCTTTAATACGAATCACTTTGTTTGGCTCATTAATAGCGTTTGAAGTGATGGTTACATTTTTGTTAATTGGTCCTGGACGGTTTGTATCGTATTTAACACGAATAACACCTTTCGCTCCTGGTGCAATTGGATCTTTCGGCCACTCAGGCACTGTACATCCACAAGATCCTTTTGCATTAGAGATGATTAATGGCTCGTCTCCTGTATTTTTGAATTCGAAATTACAATATGGCTCACCTCCGTATTTGATGTTTCCATAATCATGCGTTTCTTTGCTGAATTCGATTTTTGCACCTTTCTCAATTTGTGCGTTTACTGTGTTCATACCTAAAACAGCGATGAACATAATTCCAAAAGATAAAAATAGTTTTTTCATGGTCGATTAATTTTATAAATCAAACTTACGTAGGATTCATTTGTCCGATTTTTATTTAACTAAATGTTAACAGATTTAATTTTCTTTCCTCCATTGGCAACATCTAGTTTTTTAGATGTTATTTCCACTTTATCCAACCTCGTTTATTGAATAAGATGACGAGTCCGATTCCAAGTGCAATCATAAACGCGATAACAGAATAATAGCCATATGGGTATTTTAACTCAGGCATATACTCGAAGTTCATTCCGTAAATACCAACAATAAACGTAAGTGGAATAAATATGGAACTCACCACTGTTAATACACGCATAATTTCATTCATGCGTTGTCCTTGCGCTGCGTAATATAAATTCGCCATTCCTTCTAAAATTTGCTTATTGGCATCAATTTCTTCCAGTACACTCATACAGGATGAGCGCAAACTATGATAATAATGACGATTGCTGTTTTCAATAAAAGGACTCTCGCTGTTTTCTAATTGATTGGTAATATCACGCATTGGCTGAGCAATTTTACGCAACTCGATCAGTTTGCGTTTTTCTAACTCGATGCTTGCTAAAATAGAATTGTCCTGGGAAAGGTGAAGTTTTGCATCAATGGCTTCAATTTGACTAGAAATCTCTTCTAATACTTCAAAGTAATTGTCAATAATTGCCTCTAACATACGAAACATTAGGAAATCAGATCCCTTCGTTCGAATTTTACCTCTTCCTTTTTCTATGCGGTCGCGAACATCCGTAAAGTGATCAGAAGGTTTATCTTGAAATGAAATTAGGTAATTAGCTCCCATCAAAAACGAAATTTGATCTTGGTGTAAGAAGGGATTACCAAGTTCTTTTGGTAGTGCAGACATGACATGGAAAGACATGTACTTACTATATTCTTCTACTTTGGGCCTGCGTACCTGCTGGTGGATGTTTTCAATGGATAACTTATCAATACCCAATTTATGACAAAGTTGCTCAATCGATTCCGTGTCCTCCATACCATGGAAGTTTAACCAAGCTACATGGTCATTGTCGAGTTCGGACTCTAAAAACTCATTGGCAAAATACGACGACGACTCCTGTTTAACGGAGTAAAATGTTGAATTGTACTTATAAAGCTGAATGTTCCCCATGGCGATGTTCCTCTTTCTTCGTTGTTTGGTTTAATGCACATCCTTCACAACTGGTATCCTTTTTCGAAAACTGAATCCAGAACCTTCTGCCCAAGTAAAATACGGATAGTCCAAGTGCGAAAAGAAGGATGATGGTTTGCATATCTGAACGAATATACGACTTATCGATGAATTAGGAGAGGACAACAAAGGTAAGCCAAGCAGAAAAATAAGCCAATAATCCCATGAATACCAATTGGATAATTGGCCATCTCCAGGAATTCGTTTCCCGTTTTACCACCGCCATTGTTGCCATACACTGCATCGCGAAAACATAGAAGACCATTAAGGAAACGCCACTGGCTAAAGTGAACACAGGTGAACCATCTGCTTTGACTTCATTGCGCATGCGGTCAATTAGTAGGGATTGTTCATCTCCATCATCTTGCACCGCATAGATTGTTGCTAAGGATCCAACAAACACTTCTCTCGCAGCAAAGGACGTGATCAATGAAATGCCAATTTTCCAATCGTAACCTAGTGGCGCAATAACAGGTTCCATTCCTTTACCGAGAATTCCGATATACGAATTGGAAAGTTTACACGCATCCATGGCTTTGGTTTGTTCCTCTTTTGACATCGATTTATATTCCCAGGTTTTACTTAGTCCATGCTTTGCACCATCAATGTCTGGTCCAAAATTTGCAAGGAACCAAAGTATTATTGATATCGCCAAAATGATTTTCCCGGCGTCCAGAATAAATATTTTCACCTTCTCTAGTACATTGATGAGCACATTGCCCCAACGTGGATTCTTGTAATCTGGTAATTCCAACAGCAGAAAGCCTTTTTCCTTTTGCTTGATCATCAACTTCAAAAGGAAAGAGACCAATAAAGCAAAGACAATCCCTAAACTATACAAAGCGAATAAGACAATTCCTTGAAGGTTGATGAATCCGAACACAAAAGTTTTCGGAATAACCAAGGAAATCAGCAAAGTATATACGGGAATACGAGCACTACAACTCATAAATGGTGCTACTAAAATGGTAATGAGTCGTTCTTTCCAATTGGAAATGGTGCGTGTAGCCATGATTCCAGGGATGGCACAAGCCACACTGGACATCAGCGGGACAACGCTTTTACCATTGAGTCCGAATGGACGCATCAATCGGTCCATGATAAAGACCACTCGCGACAAATACCCACTCTCTTCTAGTATGGAAATGAAAAAGAACAGCATGGCAATTTGTGGAACAAAAACCACAACACCACCGATTCCAGGAATAATTCCCTGTGAGATTAAGTCATTGACAAGTCCAGGGTGAATGGACTCACTACACCAGGTAGAAATGTGCGAGAACAAATTGTCAATCCAATTCATCGGCGCATTCGCAAAGGTGAAAATGAATTGAAAAATGGTTAACAAGACAAAAGCGAAAATCACGTATCCAAAAATCGGATGGACTAAAACACGGTCAATTTTGCGTGAAACACTGTCCCCTGTTGGTGCTTTTATTTGCACCACTTTTTTCAACGCTTCTTTGATTTTTTTTAGGCGAAGTTCTGCTTCCAATTTTTGACATTGCACATCGTCAATTCGACACAATTGATGAGCGTCGAGAAATTTTGCCTTATTGGCCGCCCTGTTTTCTTGGTTTGAAATTGCTTTTAAAATTCGGTCCTTACCCAGTCCAATGCGTGCATTAGATTTGATAATTGGTACGCCCGGAAACATCGCCTCTAATTCCTCAACCGCAATATCAATTCCTTTTCGTTGCGCAAGGTCCCACATATTTAAGACCAAAATACACGGAATGCCTAGGTCATATACTTGAGAAAAAAACAGCAAGTTACGCTGTAGGTTACTTGCATCTGCAACAAAAACAACTTGATCGGGTTGCTGTGAGTGCTTTGGGTCGGAAAGTACATCAAAAACGACTGTTTCTTCTTTCGATCTTGGATAAATACTGTAGGTCCCTGGGAAATCGATTAATTCGTATTGAACTTGATCAAGTTGTATGAAACCACTTCGTTTATCAATGGTTACACCTGGAAAATTCCCAACCTGTTGACGCAATCCTGTCAAGAGATTAAATACAGAGCTTTTGCCCGTATTGGGATTACCGAGTAACGCAATTTTCATGGTTTGCAAACTTATTAAATTTGAGTCAAAGCATTACGCTTTCACTTCAATAAATTGCGCTTCTTCTAAGCGTAACGAAAGAACGGTGCCATTTAGTTCAATGGCAATTGGATCGCCAAATGGCGCTTTGAACAAGGTCGTGATTAATTGTCCGGCAACTAATCCCATTTCTGTTAACTTCGATGAAATAGGGGATTGGTCAACTGAAACAATTTCTACTACTCGCTGTAATTCAACATGATTCAAGGTGTTCATCATGCGTCAAAATTACATTCATTTGAAGTCATTTGAAATACCACTTTTAAGGTATTTGTCGATTATTTAAGCACAAATCGAGCAGTGTGTCTGGTGCGTTGTTGGAGGATGATTTCTTTGTCCTCTGTGACTTGTTCAATGGTATGCTCGTCGTAGTGACGAATGGTAACTAGGGATAAGTTTTCGTTGTATTTTACTTCATAATCCACCTGAAATAGCGCGAGAAATTCATCTCTTTTCAGCTTTTTCTGATCAACTAAAATCGAAAAACTCAAGGCCGAATTCTGCATGAGGTTGATTTTGATGTTTAATGCAGATAATTTAGCGAAGATGACACTTAAGTTTTCTTCCACGATGAACGAAAAGTCCTTAGGTGTAAATGAATACAAGGCTTGATCAAATTTGAAAATATACGAAGGAATCAAATGATCTTTACTCGACGAGGCTTGAATCACAGTTCCATCTGCTTGTGGATCCAGAAAGGATTTTACAAATAACGGAATGTTCCGGTTTTGCAAGGGTTGGATGGTTTTCGGATGAATAACACTCGCTCCATAGTAGGAGAGTTCAATCGCTTCTTTAAACGAAATGGACTCTAGTTTTTTGGTATTTGAAAAGTACTTTGGATCTGCATTCAACATTCCGGGAACGTCTTTCCAAATCGTCACACTTTCCGCGTGTCCACAATAAGCCAAAATACCTGCAGTATAATCAGAACCCTCTCGACCTAAGGTTGTCGTGAATCCTTCCGTTGTATGTCCGATGAATCCTTGTGTCAACAGTATGTCCGCATCTTGAAACGCCGGAATCATTTTTTCTTGAATCAATTGTTCTGACTTTTTCCAATCTACTTTTCCTTCTTGGTATGAATGATCGGTTCGAATCAATTTTCTTGCGTCCATCCATTGAACAGAAAAATCTTGGTCAATGAGGTAAGAACTCACAATTTGCGACGATAAAACTTCTCCTAACGAAACGATTTGATCGTATTCAAAACTGAAGTTTTCAGAAAACACTGTTTCAAACTTAGACCGCAACGATTCAAATAGTTCTTCGATTGTTTGGTAGATTCTAAAATGTTTTTCTGGAAATAATGCGGCCATAATATCCATGTGAAAGGACTCTAGCTCATCGACTAATCCAACAAATAACTTATGGTTTTTTGTTTCCAATGCAGTTACAATCTCCTCTAGTTTATTTGTGGATTTCCCCATTGCTGAAACCACTACGGTAAGTTTTTTTCCGGGATAAAGTGATAGAATGGACGCGACATTTCGAATTGCATCTGCATCTTTTACAGACGCTCCTCCAAATTTAAAAACAAGCATGTGGTCGAATTTAAGATAATTTTTCTGCGAGGATTTTCATTTCGATTACAGGGGAAATCCCCTCGTATAATATGCGGTAAACAGCTGTTAAAATCGGCATATCTACCTCGAATTTTTTATTGATTTCTGTTAAACTATTTGTGGCATAATAACCTTCAGCAATCATGTTCATTTCTAACTGTGCGGATTTAACCGAGTACCCCTTACCAATCATGAATCCAAATGTGCGGTTTCGAGAGAAATTGGAATAAGCTGTAACGAGTAAGTCACCGAGATAAGCGCTCGATTTTGTGTCGCGATGTACAGGACTCACCACATCGATGAAGCGTTCGATTTCTTGAATGGCGTTTGAAATTAATACAGCCTGAAAATTGTCGCCGTATCCAATTCCGTGACAAATTCCAGCTGCTAACGCATAAACGTTTTTTAATACGGCTGATATTTCTGTGCCGAATAAATCATCGGAAAGTGTCGTTTTAATATAGCGACAGGCAAGTGCATTGGCCATGTGCTCGGCAATGGATTGGTCGCTGCAGGCAATGGTTAAATAAGATAAGCGTTCAAGAGCAACTTCCTCCGCATGGCATGGACCACAAATAATTCCAATTTGCTCATATGGCGTACCAAGCGTTTTGTGAATGAAGCGAGCGGGAATCGCATTAAATTCAGGTATAATTCCCTTTACAGCAGAAAACACGATTTTTCCCTTAAATAAATCAGCTGAAATGTTTGCGAATGTTTCGGTTAAAAAAGCGGATGGCGTGGCGATAATGACCACATCTGCTATTTCAATCATGTGGGTTAAATCCGTTGAAATCTCCAATTTGGACAAGTCGAATTCAACCGATTGCAAGTATTTTGGGTTATGCTTGAAATGAAGAATATGAGAAACTGCTTCTTCGCTTCTCATCCACCAATTCACTTTTTCTTGTGTATTGCAAAGCAATTTCACAATGGCAGTTGCCCAACTCCCACCACCAATAACGGCAATTCTTTTCGCTGTATTCATTGCTGCAAAAATAGAAAAGATTGATGGAATAGACAGATATCGATCAAACTAGTTCAAATTGATGATGTCTCCCGCTTGTAATGCCTCCGAAAAAGCATCGCGCATTTTCTCCATTTTTAAACGCGACTGTGGATTTCCTTCTCTTGCTTGATCTTTTAACTTGTAATATGTGTCAAGTGATTTACCAAATAAGTTTTGCTCTAGCTCACCTTTTATTTTCATGATTTTAGAGTTCAAGCTTAATAAATAAGATTCAATTTCGCCAAGTCGCATCAGCTCTTTTTGATCCAATTGATCCTTTTTCAACAAAGAGTGGTATTTCGGAAGTAATTCGTTCAACAATTCAATGAATCGTTCCAATTCCCTGTCCAATGCTCCTTGTTGATCTTGAAAGTCCTCCATATGCGTATCGCTAGTACCATAAAAGTAAACAATAATGTTATCCACCAAACATTTTTTTATTTTCATTTTTCTTTGATAGATTCCCGTTAATTTTGAAAAAAAACAAACATGAAAACAAACCACGAAATCGACTATTATATTCACGGTGAAGAAATGCAGTATGTTGAAATTGAACTAGATCCGCAGGAAACGGCGATCGCGGAGGCTGGGGCATTTATGTACATGGATGATGGAATTCAAATGGAAACGATATTTGGTGACGGTTCTGCTCAACAAAAAGGATTCATGGGAAAATTGTTTAGCGCTGGAAAACGACTGCTAACGGGAGAAAGTCTGTTCATGACCGCTTTTACACACAATGGCACCAACAAAGCAAAAGTGGCCTTCGCTTCTCCTTATCCTGGAAAAATTATTCCATTCGATTTAGCTCAATACCAAGGGAAAATTATCTGTCAAAAGGACGCTTTTTTGTGTGCGGCGAAAGGAGTGGCTATTGGCATTGAATTTCAAAAGAAATTGGGCACTGGATTGTTTGGTGGTGAAGGATTTATCATGCAAAAGTTAGAGGGTGATGGAATGGCTTTTTGTCATGCCGGTGGTCATGTCATGAAACGTACCTTAAATCCTGGTGAAGTGCTGCGCGTGGATACAGGATGCATCGTTGCCTACACACAAGGAGTTGATTACGACATTCAATTTATCGGTGGGGTAAAAAATACCTTATTCGGAGGCGAAGGAATGTTCTTCGCTACGTTAAGAGGTCCGGGTGAGGTGTGGCTGCAAACATTGCCCATTTCTCG
>JBEDJV010000017.1:13237-14677 GCA_041172545.1 Bacteroidota bacterium
GAGGGAAGTATACTCGGTGGACTCGGAAATTTATTGGATGGAGATGGCGCTTAATTAGCCATTGAGTTCAATGCTGTCCTCTTTTATCGTGATTTTCTTCCATCGGTATAATTTACCAATGGCCTGCTTGAACGTCTTTTTACTCATGCCAAGTTGTTCACGGATTTCATCGGGTGAGGAACGATCGCTCAGTGGAAGAACCTTCACTTTCATTAATTCATCCAGGATAAATTGAGATGCTTCATCGTATTTTTCAAAGGTAATGGGCTCTAAGCGAATGTCTAATTTTCCATCCGGACGAACGACACTAATGTATCCTTTCATTTCTTGTCCACGTTCGAGGATTTTCGTTTGTTGATTTTTAAAAATCAAACCTTCGTATCGATTATTCACGATGACATTGCGTCCTAGTTTTCCTTCTTCGCAAATCAACAAATCTACGGCTTGTCCAACGAGCTCTTGGTCCTCGCACAAATCAAGCACTTTGCGCACTTTCATACTACCAAAAAGACGATCTGTTTCAAAATCGTAACGCAAGGTAAATAAGTATTTTTCTTCCTGTTCCAAACGATGAAGTTGTTCGCTAAACGGAACAAGTAAATCTTTGTCCAATCCCCAATCTACAAATGCACCGTAAGGATTCACGTGAATCACTTCCAAATAACGGCATTCACCTAAAAGGATGTATGGAACTTCCGTCGTGCATACAATACGGTTCTCCGAATCTTTCATCACAAAAACATCCACCACACTTCCTTCTTCGTGCTCTGGAAGGATGTATTTGTTGGGCAACAAAACTTCGTTGTCTTGTAAATCAATAAGGTAAGCACCTGGAGGAGCAAAACGCTTTATTGTCAGTTGATTGATTCTTCCTAATTGCATCAGTTCGTGGTAATTTTTTTATTTTTTTTACCGCGACCCAGCGGCATCATTTCAGGGTTCTTGTGCCTTCTTCCAAAGAAACGCACTTTCGGAAAGCGATCATCTTCCGTTACTATTTGGTCATCCGGAGTGTTTTCTGTTCGGGCAACATGGGTTCCGTTGTTTTCAACACCTTCGTCCTTTGGACTAATCCAATCGGCATTCAGTTTATTTTTTTCAACTTTCCCGGTTTTTGTATTTAGAGAGTAGAAGGATTTCTCCCCATTTTTATCATCCGGATTCGTCATGATCACATCCTCTTGTAATACCCAATTTTCGGCGTCGAAGTCGTATCGGTACGAATCATAACTCATGTCGGGGATATAGTAAGAGTAGACACCTTCTAAAACGGGTGACTCAGGAGATAAATGATCGAAAACAACACGGCTATTTTTTACATCGAAACGCATGCTCATATTTGAAAGATTCGAGTATTCATAGACCACCCGTTTCAAAGTGGTTCTATTCGCTTTAAAAACCGGACTCCCGAATTTTGGTGTATTACCAGCAAACGTAAGG
>JBEDJV010000018.1:0-14576 GCA_041172545.1 Bacteroidota bacterium
GTACGTATGTATCGCATACGGACTTAACCCGAATGATGTCCAAGATGCCATTTTGTATCAAATGACTTTTTCTGTCGGTATTGTGATTGCATATTGCTTTTTTGTGGGTGAAATCGCAAAAAATAATTCCCAAGTAGATAAAATATGGAGCATCATTCCAATCTATTACGTTTGGCACATGACCATCATGGGTGGATGGGATCCGCGCATGATTCTCATGTCCATTTTAGTAACGATTTGGGGTGCTCGTTTAACATACAATTTCGCCCGAAGAGGAGCGTATCAATGGAAGTTTTGGGCTGGAGAAGAGGATTACCGTTGGGAAGTTTTACGCAGCCGCCCTGGATTTAACAACAAATTCGTTTGGATGATTTTCAATTTGTTCTTCATTAGCGGTTATCAAAGTGTCCTCATTTTCTTGTTTACGCTTCCAATCCTTACTTCATTAGGCGATGGGGTTAGTCCAGCATTGACTTGGGTCGATTATCTCTTAGCGTTCATTTATGTAGCTTGTGTAGTTGTTGAATACATTGCTGACCAACAACAATATGATTTCCAAACGGAAAAACACCGTCGCATCAAGGCTGGTGAAGATTTAGGTGAATACGAGAAGGGATTTGTTTCCACCGGACTTTGGTCCATTGTACGTCATCCGAATTACGCGATGGAACAAACGATTTGGGTCGTTTTCTACTTATTCAGTGTACATGCTACAGGTCAATGGATCAATTGGTCGATTGGTGGATGCGCTTTACTCATTATCCTTTTCAAAGGAAGTTCAGATTTCTCGGAAGAATTGTCTGCAGGAAAATACCCTGGCTACAAGGAGTATCAAGCGAGTGTGCCTCGTTTTATCCCCTTCACGAAGAGAAAGTCAAACTAAGTACTTGAGGATAAGAAATGTCAGTGCAAAAAATGCCATAACACTGAGGTACCATTGAGCTAGGCCTTTGTGTCCGTTCTGACGATTGTACAAGTAGGTGATTGTACCGATCGAGAAACCAATCAACAAGGAGTAAAGTAGAACTTTAGTCAATTAATCCAAATTGTTTAAAGTGATGAGCGAAGTGTTTCGCGTGTAACTGATTCCATTTTTCATAGTCTAACACCCCATAAAATGGATGTAATGCTGTGAAAGATGGATTTTCCTCGTATGTCTCCACGAAATCTACAAATGCTGTAGCGAACTCATCTAAAGCGAGTTCTATGTTTTCATTTCGTACGAGAGTTTCTGCATTAGCAAAGGAAACACGAATGTTTTGTGCCATAGGCTTATCGGAAGCAAGAAAAAGTTGCATTTTCTCGATGCGATCTTCAGGAACTTCCAGTTCAAACGTTCCGATACCACAGGACATATACAAGGCGTCGCAAAGGTGTTCAACCATTCGCTGTGCGGACATTTCTCCCCATGTGGGAGTTGTTGTTGCTTCTAGATACTCTAATTTTGTTAAGAGGTACTCTAGTTCAAATTCAAAAGTTTGCATCTTATTTTTTTCCTACGAGAATGTGCAGGCTTTTTGGAACGACTTGCACATTTAATTCTTTACGCACTGAAACGGGCTCTCCGTCATAATGTGCAATTCCTTTAGATAAAGAAATCTTTGCTTTTTCAAAGGAGATGACTTCCGCATAAATCGATTCATCCGAACGTTTCGTAAAAAACTGATAAATGATTCTCGGAATTCCCCAAACTGAGAAAGGTTTTAATATAAATAATTCAATTTTTCCGTCTGTTGCATCAGATTTCGGAGACACGACAAATCCATTTCCGAATTCAGAAGTGTTTGCAATGGTGCAAAGCACGACAGGCATTTTTTTCACTTGTCCGTTCATATCAATAGAGATATTCATCGGATTGTATTTGAAAAACTCTTTAAATACATGTTTGACATAGGTAAGGAATCCACGTTTTTTATCCTCGTCAAATTTCTTTGCAATTACCGCATCTAAACCATAGCCACCAACTCCTAAAAAAGGATTGTCGTTGACCAATACTGTGTCCATTTGAATAACATTCATCTCGTTGATGCAATGAATGGCTTTACGTACATCTCGTGGAATCAGCATGTGTCGTGCGAGTCCGTTTCCAGATCCAATTGGCAATACGGCTAATCGGGTTTGAGAACCAATTAAAGCAGTACCTACCTCATGAACAGATCCGTCACCACCAACGGCACAAACGACATCAATGTGTTGTTTAACGGCATCTAGCGCAAGATCAACTGCGTGTCCTTTGTGAGTGGTTTTCAGAATTTCGTAATCAAATAAATCATGATCCAAATGGTCATGAATCAACTGTGGAATATCGTCTTTTCGACGTACTCCAGAAATTGGATTCACAATAAACCAAATGGTTTTCTTCATGTTTTTTTGTTCTAATCATAGCGCATTTAAAATACGCATATGTTCAAATATCGTCATTTTTTTGGAAACTATCCAAAATTTCTTGATCGCAAGCTTCAAAAATAATGCCATTAAGCGTAAATTTGAGAAAAACACCAGGAAAATGTCAAAAGATCCAATTGAAAAAAATCGTGCTCAATTAGTAGACTTACTCATGCACAAGTCGGCGTTAAAGCAAGATATCGCAGACGATAGTGAAAAGGTATTTGAGCGACTCAAAGCCATCATTATTGCAGAAATTACTGAATTGAAGAAGTCGATAACGGATCCACGAGTTCGTTTAAGTTATCAGGATAAAGGAAAATTTGAAATTCATGCCTATGTTGGCAGTGATGTACTTGTCTATAATTTGCATCAAAACGTTTTTCGTTTGCCAGACCACAATCCGCTTTGGGGCACAGCCTATTTCAAGCAAAATCAAAACAATGGATATTTTTCCACCATTCATATTTTCAATTTCTTAGCAGAGTCTTTGTTGCAAAATCGCATGAATGATGCAGGGTATTTAATCGGACGACTGTTCTTAAATCACGAAAATCATTTCTTGATCGAAGGGAAAGGAACACTCGGATTCATGTTTAGGGACCCGCAAAACATGGTACTAAGTGATGAAGCACTACAATTGATTGTACAGCTTTCTTTCGCTCATGCACTTGAGTTTGATTTGTACATTCCACCCTTTGAATATTTAAGTGAAATCTCTGTGGCACAGATACAAATGATGGGTGAAAGTCTGAAATTGCAAACCGCTAAAAGGCTCGGATTTAAAATGAAACATGAAGAGGATTCAGAAAATTATTAAAAAAAATAAATCAGCCCTTGCGCTTCAAGAATTTCTGACTATATTTGCAATCCAAAAAATTAGGAAAACCTAGTTTACGGCCCATTCGTCTAGTGGTTAGGACGCCAGGTTTTCATCCTGGTAACAGGAGTTCGATTCTCCTATGGGCTACCAAGTTTTTGGCCTATTCGTCTAGTGGTTAGGACGCCAGGTTTTCATCCTGGTAACAGGAGTTCGATTCTCCTATAGGCTACGAAGGATTTTAAAAGAATTTAGAACGTTTTTAATTAACAATTAAGTTATGGCAAACCATAAATCAGCAATCAAACGTATTCGTTCAAACGATGCAAAACGTGTATTGAACAAATACCAACACAAAACAACTCGTAACGCGTTACGTAAATTGCGTGAGTCTAAAGACCGTAACGAAGCGATGGCTATGTTGCCAAAAGTTGTTACCATGTTAGATAAATTAGCTAAAAGAAACATTATTCACAAGAACAAAGCTGCAAACTTGAAATCAGGATTGCAAGTTCGTGTGAACGCAATGTAATTGCAGAAATATCCAATTGTTAAGGGGCCTCGAGCCCCTTTTTTTGTTATGTTTGCTTTTATGAAGAAAGGTTTACTGTACGGTTTGTTCCTGTGGGTTTCCGTGGTTACATATGGACAAACAGCATTTAATCAATATGTTGATACGGTAAAAAGTATGCATCGAACTGGAGGATCACTCGATACACTTTCGAATTCTACACAAGCCTTTCAATCGGCTTTTTTCATTTCTCCAACAGCCACGATTCTTTCTCCTTTTCAATTATATTCCACAAATGGTAGTTTGCTGCATGCCTTAAAAGTTAAGGAAATACCCTTGTTGTTTTCTGCCTTACCCCACCTCGGATTCTCCTATGCTTTCGGTGCACAAGGTTCACAACGCTTAAAAGTGGATTTTCAAGAGGCGTTCAAGCATCATATCCTCGTTAATATCAACTTTGACAAATCCAAAGGAAATGGATTTTTAAGAAACGATGATTTTTCCTTTCAGGAATTCAATACTCACATTCTACGAACCGGTGAACGATATTCTGCCGATCTTCAGGTTGGAAAAGAGTTGGTAGCTCGTTCCTGGTCGAATGGATTAACTAGTTCACTGCCGATTCCGGGTATTGATTTAAATTTACAACCAGTGCAAAAAGAAAATGCACATGCTGATCACGCACTTTCCTTTGTTCGTTTACAGCATCGATTTGATGTCGATAAAGATTCCACCCGTGCATTCGGATTGTTCGCACGACATGAGTTCTATGAGTCTAAGAGAGACTATCAGGAATTCGATAGCCTGACCCAATTGTATCAAGCCGTCTATTGGAATGTGGATTCTACTCAAGATTGTTTTCGGGAGCGTTCCTTCACAAATGATGTTGGAATTTTCCTTGATCGCCATAGGCTGAACGTGCAAAGCGTATTAAGTTACCGCATTCGAAATTGGCACGATAAGCTATTTTATCATGACACGACTGAACTCTGGTGGAAGAATGACCTTAGTTATCGCACGTCAACAATTCAATTGGAACACAGAGATGCCATCAATATCTTAGGTGCGGCTCAGGGTTTTACCTCGTTCAGTAAATTGATGCTTCCGGTTTCATTTCTGGATCTCCACATAGAACATAAGTTAAGTTCAACCTTGCCGGATTTGATGCAGCGAAATTACTTCAGCAACAATGTTCAATACCAATTGAATTCTTTAGAAAACCAATGGAATCATTCCCTAAGCCTATTCGCGGTAAAGAAAATTGCTTCCTTTCAATTGGAAGCTGCGTATCAGGCTTTGCAATTTAGAAATGTATATGTATTTGATCAGTCCGCCGGTATCTGGAGAAATGATCAACTCGCTAGTGGAGGAAAGGGGCAAAGTGTACAATTTTCTGCATCTTGGACTTATAAAGGCTTGCTGATAAAACCAACATACCGTTGGACCCAATTTTCTAGTGGTTTGAATTTTCAACCTCAACACCAAAGTTCCCTCCGGATTCAATGGAAGGGTGGCGTGTTTAAAGCGAAAAAGTTACGCATGTTATTTGCGACAGATGCTCAGTATTTGAGTTCTTTCCAGCAATTACGGTTCATCCCACAAATGGGTGTTTTTGATTTACTTCAAAGCAATCCAACTTCCATACAAGGGTATGTCAATCTTTCCTTTACGACTGCTTTGGAAGTGGAAACTTTCCGCTTTTTTGTCCGAGTGGACAATCTTGGTAGCTTCTGGGTTCCATCAACAACGGCGTTTGTGTCACATTATGCGTTTCCGAGTATGCAAATCAAAATTGGTTTAACCTGGGACTTTTGGAATTAAATCCACAAATTTTTTAGGCATAAAAAAAGCGCCCTGAGGCGCTTTCGATATTTAAGTAGCTAACGATTATTTGTTTGCCATTACTTCTGCCATTTTCGCTCCAATTTGAGCTGGTGAATCCACTACATGAATTCCACATTCGCGCATGATGCGTTTTTTCGCTTCTGCTGTATCATCGGTTCCACCAACAATCGCACCTGCGTGACCCATTGTTCTTCCTTTTGGAGCGGTTTCACCTGCGATGAATCCAACAACTGGTTTCGTACCATTTTCTTTGATCCATTTCGCAGCGATTGCTTCAAGGTTTCCACCAATTTCACCAATCATTACGATTCCTTCTGTTTCTGGGTCATTCATCAATAGTTCAACTGCCTCACGCGTTGTTGTTCCAATGATTGGATCTCCACCGATACCAATAGCTGTTGTGATTCCCATTCCAGCTTTCGCAACTTGATCTGCTGCTTCATATGTTAAAGTACCAGACTTCGAAACGATTCCAATTTTACCTTGTTTGAATACAAATCCTGGCATGATTCCCACCTTCGCCTCACCGGCTGTAATGACACCTGGACAATTTGGTCCAATTAATCGTGTTTCGAATCCTTTAATGTATTCTTTCGCAGTAATCATATCGTTCACAGGAATTCCTTCCGTAATACATACAATCACTTTAATCCCTGCTTCTGCCGCTTCCATAATTGCATCTGCAGCAAATGCAGGTGGAACGAAGATAATGGACGTATCCGCTTGCGTGCTTGAAACAGCATCTGCAACGGTATTAAATACTGGACGATCCAAATGGGTGCTTCCACCTTTTCCTGGTGTCACTCCACCAACAACATTTGTTCCGTACTCGATCATCTGACTTGCGTGGAATGTACCTTCACTACCGGTAAATCCTTGAACAATGACTCTGGAATTTTTATTTACTAAAACACTCATAAGGCTACTTCTATTTTTGCGTGGTCAAAATTAATCAATGTGGCGATAATGACAAGTAAAACAGCATTTATTTCACATCATCTACGCTTAATTCGAAATACAATGTAGCATTAGGTGGGACTTCACCCATTCCTCCTGCACCGTATCCCAATTGTGGCGGGACAATTATTCTTAATTTCACACCTTGTTTTTGTCCAATTAAGGCTTCTTTCCAACCATCAATTACACCGCGCATGGGTAAGTAAATGGTTTTTTTTTGTTCATCAAACTTTTTTCCAGATAACAATGTTCCGATATAAGTAACGCCAATGCTATCTGTCAAATATATTTCGCGTCCTGTTCCGGCTTTCATGATTTCGGTATACAAGCCACTCTCTGATTTCTCTAAGTGAAAGGATTTTCCCACTGTAAATTTTTCAATCCGCTCATCGAATCCATTTATTTGTTCTTCAGAATAACTGCACGAACTTAGGACACAGAAAATCGGAAGAAATAAGGCGAAAATGGTTTTCATTGCTTTTAAAATCTTACTTAGATTTTTGTTAATTGAGCTAGGAAATGAGCGTCCAAGTCAAAAACACGTTGACATTTGAATCCGGCTTGACTCGCCAAATCGTGCAAGGTGTCATAGTCTACATATAACCAGGGGAATTCTGGCCCACTGATTTTTTTATAGTGCATTTGAAATTTAAAATTTCCGTAGTATTCGGAATTCAAGTCCATCCAATAGGACCCATCTTCATCCTCATATAAGTATTTTACATCCGAGGAATCACAGATGATTTGTCCGCCTTTGTTTAATTTTTCACCGGCATTTTTCAAAAAACTCAATAGGTTTGATTTCTTTTTCGCTATCCCGATACCATTCATGAGCAATAAAATCGTGTCGAATTTAGCAGGTGGATTATAGGATTCGAAATCGATTTGCTTCGCGGAAATCCCTTGTCCTTTCATGTATTCAACTGCTCCTGCCGATGAATCGATGGCGAATACGGTATGTCCACGTTTGATGAGTTCATTTGCGTGTACTCCAGCTCCAGCTCCAGCGTCAAGTACTTGTCCCTTGCATAGTTTGATGGCCAATTTCTCCAATTCAGGCATGTCGGTATAGGTACGGAAAAGAACCTCGATTGGAATAATGTCATCGTCACATAAATCCGAAGAAACGACGATGTCAAATGGTTTTTTTGTTTTGTGGTAATCCAAAATGGCTTGACCAATTGGATCTTGTTCTGCTGCTTTCATACTAATATTCGTACTCGTTGTAGTCGCTTAAATCGTCATCCGAATAGTCGTCATCAAACTCATCAAAGCCAAAATCATCTTCTTCATCATCAGTGGATAAAGATTCACTTTCATGCAATAAGTCTTCGTCGAGTGCTTCCCTGGATTCTTCGTTTGGTGAATGTCCAATCGCTAAGAGCATTTCCGGACTTTCAGGTTCGTTTCGATCGTAGCCGATTAATTCAATGAGAAAAATCCACATTTTCATGAAATCATACACCAAAATAAACCGTTGATCAGGTTCTTCTAAAAAGTCTTTGATCACCGCATTTTTCATGACGGTAGCTGGAGAGTCAATGGAGTCATCGTCGTAAGACATGTCCAATAAACTGATTTCATGACCTTTATCCCAGTCCTCATTAGAAACGTAGAAACTAGCCATTTGATCTCCTTGAAAATTAAAGGATTTCATGATGGCATGATAAAACGATTCAAAGTCGCTGGCGTCACTAATCAAGATGTCTCTAAAAACCTCCTCATTTTTGTCTGAATCCAATAAAACTCTGAATTTTAATCCTGGCATTTTAACTGATTTTACGCGTTAGGTAAAGTTAGTATTATTTATCCAAATGGGGAATTCTTGCTACCGTTAATCCTAATTCTTTTCCAAGTTTCAGCATTTCGGAGACTGCTTCTGCATACGAGTTCTCGATTGCTCCTTCAAGAATCGCTTCTTTGATGTGTGCTTTGATGGTGCCAATTTCAGAGCAAGGACCTAAATCAAATGTTTCCATAATTAACTCGCCACTTACCGGAGGTTGAAAATTTCGAATGCGGTCTTTCTCTTCAACTAATTTTATTTTTTCTGATACGAGTTCGAAGTTCTTCTTGTAGCGTTTTACTTTGAATTCGTTTTTGGATGTGATATCAGCATTACAGAGCAACATTAAATCTTCTATATCGTCACCAGCTTCGCTCAATAAGCGTCGAACGGCAGAATCGGTGACGGAACCTTTAACTAAGGCAATTGGACGCAAATGTAGACGAACCAATTTTTGAACGTACTTCATTTTGAAGTCCAATGGCAATCTCAAACGAGCGAAAATTCTTGGAACCATTTTGGCACCAAGTTCTTCATGTCCATGAAAGGTCCAGCCGGCCACCGAATCAAACCTCTTTGTTGGTGGTTTCGCGATGTCGTGAAGGATGGCGGCCCAACGCAACCACAGTGAATCGCTGTTTTGAGCAAGGTTGTCTAGCACTTCTAATGTATGGTAGAAGTTGTCTTTGTGTGCTTTTCCGTTTCGTGTTTCGATTCCATGAAGTGCAATCATCTCTGGAAAAAATTGCTTCAATAAATCCGTTGAATTCAATAGTTTGAATCCGCGTGATGGTGTTTCGGTCAGAATGATTTTATTCAATTCGTCCGTAATTCGTTCTTGAGAAATGATTTCCAGTCGATCCGCTTGCTTCTTCATTGCCTCCAAACAGGTTCGTTCAATTTGAAAATCAAATCTGGTGGCAAAACGCACGGCTCTTAACATACGTAAGGGGTCATCGCTAAAGGTAATTTCAGGTTCTAATGGCGTACGAATAATTCCTTTTTCGATGTCCGTAACACCGCCAAATGGATCAACAAGTTCTCCGAATGATGCAGCATTTAGTTTGAGGGCAAGGGTGTTTATGGTAAAATCACGGCGATTTTGATCGTCCTGTAACGTTCCTTTCTCGGTGATTGGTTTGCGAGATTCTCTCGAATAGGATTCTTTTCTCGCACCAACAAATTCGACATCTAGGTCTTTATAGCGAAAATGAGCAGTTCCAAAGTTCTTGAAAACGCTCACTTTTTTCACGCGAAGTGTTTTCGCAATGGACTCAGCGAAATCGGGTCCATCTCCGATAACAAGGATATCAATGTCTTTTGATGGTCGTTCCATGATTAAGTCACGAACGAATCCACCGATGACATAAGCCTCTATACCATGTTCCGTCGCATACTGCGATACAACTTTAAAAACGGGATGTTTTAATTTTTCTGCGTAATTCGATGACATGGGGCGCAAAGGTACAACGAAAGAACTGAATAGCGTTAATTGCTATGCGAAATCCTCATCGTCTTCCTCGTCGAAATCATCTTCCTCATCACTTTTATTGAACGAAAATAAGTCGCCATCGAAATCATCATCGTCATCATCGTCAAAAAAGCGATTGGCCTTTCCGCTTTTTTTGTAAGCATCCATTTTTGGCTTCTTGGAGCGATTGTCTGAATCTGAGTCTCCTGCTTTTTTATCCTTGTTGACTTTCTTTCTAGGTTCAATCTTGAAAGATTCTAGTGGAGGTGTAATAATGGGGGAGTCTGATCCAATTGGTGAACTTGGTCGGCGATCGTCGATTCTTGGTGTGGAAGATCGTTGAAAGTCATTACTTGGACGCGAATTGTTGTTTGGACGAGTGTCACCACGTTGCTCTGCTTCTTTAACGGCAATGTCACGACCATTAATCATATGTCCGTTCAAGGAGTTGATCGCGTTCATAGCCTCTTCTCGATCGGCCATCTCAACGAAGGCAAAGCCCCTAGATTTACCTGTTTCTCTGTCAGTAGCGACATTCACTTTGATTACGCTACCATGTTGTTCGAACAATTGTCTTAATTGCTCATTGGTCACTCCAAAATCTAATTTGGCAACAAAAATACTGGTCATAAATGTTTAAAAAGCAAAGGTTTTACTTGTGTTTACTCGGTTTTAACTCTTCGAAATTAGGATAAAAATTTAAAAGCACCTCATTGTTTCAAAAAAAAGATGTTTTTCTTTTCCTAAACGGATAAAATTCGGGTGTTTAATCAGCATTAAATGAGGTAAAATCACCTTCTACGGCGGATTATTTTTCAGATTTCTCGTTTCTAATTAATTATTTCATATGAATTAACTATCACTTAAACAGGCAGATAGAATGTGTTAGTGATCCTCCACAGAAAAATAAATTCAATTCACACATGAAAAATTTTAAGAATTATCATCGATTCCCTAATTTTGGCCCTCTTTACACGTTATGGACCATTTAGTTATCGCTCAAACAGAACAAACGCCGCATGTCTCATTTCTATCCAATGGATTGATGGAGATAAGTGGTAAATCGATTGATGAAGATTCCCAAGAATTTTGGAATCCAGTTGTTTCTTGGGTTAAAACCTATAGCCTGAAGCCATCAACGAAAACCTGCTTGAATTTGTTCATCGAATCATTGGATACAAGTTCTTCCACTGCTTTGGTGGAGTTGCTTTATTTGTTGAAAGAAATGATGAAGGAAGGTAACGAAGTGCATGTTCATTGGAATTATGAGGAAAATGACTTAGACATGTTGGAATTAGGTAAAGACATGGAGCAGCTCACACAGATTGGCTTTGAATTCGATGTCCTTAAGCCATTTCCGCTCGGATAATTCGGACGACAGTACGAAAATTGCTATTTTTGTACATGCGATTAATTAAACAAATTCCCCACGAACGATTTCTCATTCAGCTTCATTCGTACAATGGGAAATTCATTTTAACGATTTCTTTGGATCAATATGAGCAATCGTTCAAAGTTTCAGAAACAGACTTCCCACAGGTTGATCAACTCGAATCGCTTATTCAAGGAACCTTTTTAACAAAATGCATTCAACGTTTTATCGAAATGAGAGGCGATTGGATGGAAATTATACACTTAAAATCATAACATGAAATCACTCATCTTCTCAGCTTCCTTACTCGGAATTACCTTATTTGCGTCATGCGGAGAAAAACCTGCGCCTAAAAAGGATACCACACCAAAAGTGGCGGTACGTTCCTTGGGTGGATTAAAGATTGCTTACTATTCGAACGATAGCATCAAGGCAAATTTCGAATACTTTGTAAAAGAAGAAGGTATCATTAAGAAAAAACAAAAAGCCTTCGAGGCGGAAGTGGAACGAAGAACGAAAGCTTATGAAGCTTTTATAACGAAAAAAGATGCGGAGGCACGTGGTGGACTTTTATCCCAAAATGAGATAACGCAAGTTCAGCAACGCGCTCAAGAAATGCAAAATCAAATTATGCAGTACCAACAGACGGAGGGAGCTAAAATTGAAGAGCTCGCGATGAAGTCTCTTGAAACGGTGAATAAAAAAATCGAAGCCTTGGGTAAAAAGTACTGTGAGAAACACCAGATTGATATATTATTAATGCACGGTGAGGGAGGACAAATCAATTACATCAATAGCCGAATGGATGTGACGACTGAATTCGTCAATTTCTTAAACGAGAATCAGGCACAAATTGAAAAGGAACTAAACTAAGATGCGTCCAACAGAATCAAAAAAAATAGAAAATGTAGCTGAATACATTTTGTATTTATTTCAAATTGAAGATCTCGTTCGCTCCCTGAAATTGGATCTCGAGTTAATCAAATCTCAAGTGTTAGTTCCTGCTATTCGCGATGAATTCCAATTGAACGAGCAAATTTCTTGGTATCAAAACCTTGTGCGTGAAATGAAGGTAAAGGGACTCGAAAAGGAAGGACACATTGATGAAGTTCAAGAAACCTTAGTGGAGTTGACGTATTTACACAACAGTTTATTGACCATCATGAATGATGCGAAATACAAGTCTTTGTGCGAAAATGCCCATGAAGCATTAGAGGAATTCAAGCAAAAGTCCAATATGGCACAACGCCAAGATGTAGAAATTTTGATGCATGCGATGTTCATGAAATTGCAATTGAAAATGCGCCAAAAGGAAATTAGTGCCGAAACTGAAGCAGCCTTCGATTTAATGCGTATTCAACTTGCATACCTGGCACGAGAATACCAACGCATGAAGTCCGGCGATTGGGATTATTTAAATAACTAGTCGTTTATCGGTAGTTTATCGAGCACAGAAAAACGTTGGTTCTCTGCATCCACTTCAAAGTAAGCATGATTCAACCCATTACTTAGCGCAATATACCTTCCTTGCATTTCTTTTTGGTAGGTTAACGCTTGATACAAGGTGTCATTTGTAATAGGAATATGTGGCGCTTTACATTCAACAAGAATCAATGGCTGAAAATCATGATCGTAAACAACAATGTCCCAACGCTTTGTTAATCCACTGTATTGAATGGATTTTTCCACGGCTATTCTCGTTAATGGGAACTGATGTTCTCGGTTGAGATGTGCAATGAAATGTTGACGCACCCATTCTTCAGGAGTCAGTTTTATTTTCTTTCTACGGATGAGGCATTGAACGTAAACTCCATCCTCTTGCCGACTTAATTGTAGGGGTGTTTGAGGTAAGTTTAATGGAATAATTGGACTCATTACATGCCAGGAAGTAGGAGATGGATGTCCTTGTATTTCAAATCGAACACTTTCCCAAGGACTTCATTCGTTAAAATACCTTTGTACATATAGACGCCATTTCGGAATCCTCTATGCGTTCGAATTTCGACAAGGCGAAGGAAGCTGTTCTAGAAACACGTGAGGCAATGTTTGGCACACAATAATGAACGACACCATGCTTGATGAAGGTTGGATCGTTGTGATTCGTTACACGCGAAGTTTCAAAACATCCACCTTGGTCAATGCTCACATCAACTAATACGGAACCTGATTTCATTTCTTGAATCATTTCTTCGCTCACGACACACGGAGTTCTGCCAATAGGTGAACGCAATGCTCCAATCACCACATCCGCTCGACGAATAGCTTTCGCTAAAACTTTGGGCTGAATGATGGACGTGTAAACACGTAAGCTTAAATCGTTTTGTAAACGACGTAAACGTGTCAATGAATTGTCAAAGACTTTCACAGAAGCACCGAGTCCAAGCGCAGCTCGCGTGGCAAATTCACCAACGGTACCCGCACCTATCACTACTACTTCGGCCGGTTGTACCCCTGCAATTCCACCCAGCATCAATCCTTTTCCTTGAGAGAAAGAGGAAAGCAATTCACCCGCGACCAAAATGGAAGTTGTTCCAGCAATTTCACCCATGGTACGAACAATGGAGAAGACACCTTCTTCATCTTGAATGTAGTCCCAAGCGATGGCAGTGATTTTTTTTGCTGTTAATTTTTGAAGTATCTCTTTTGGTTGAGTGGATATTTGAAGGGCAGAAATAAATGTTTGATTACCAATCATCAACTCCACTTCTTCTTCGGATGGTGGAGCGACTTTTAGGATGATGTCGCAACTATAAATGGATTTTCGGTCGTACACAATTTGAGCACCGGCCTCACTGTATTCATTGTCTGTGAAATTGGATCCTTCACCAGCATTCGTTTCCATTAACACTTGATGTCCGTTTGAAACAAGCAAGGTTACCGCTTCCGGAACCAACGCAACACGTCTCTCCTGAAAGGAGGTTTCTTTTGGGATACCGATAAACAAGTTTCCTTTTTTCTTGCGCACTTCCAACATTTCTTCTTTGGGAAGAAGACTGCCTTTTTGAATGAGTGTTTTTAATAATTCAGGATCAGTTATCATAATTCAGGACGATTTCTCTTAATTCACCTTCTGGTTCACAACGAATATACAGCCAATTCGCGTGTTCTGGAAGAATATTTTCAATTTTATCTGGCCACTCAACAAAGAAATAGGCATTTTCTTCAAATAATTCGTCTAATCCAAGTTGTGCAAGATCACGTTCATTTTCAATGCGATAACAATCTAAATGAAAGGCTTTAACACCTGAATTAGTCACGTATTCATGCACAATAGCATAGGTAGGGGATCCATCTGGATCTTGAATACCTAATTCGCGCAGTAAAGCTTGGACAAACGTTGTTTTTCCAGCGCCCATTTCGCCATTAATGGCTACAAAACTTGGTTTTGAAAGGACTTGAATAAGTTCAGAGGCAACACTAGCTAGTGAT
>JBEDJV010000019.1:0-23007 GCA_041172545.1 Bacteroidota bacterium
GTTTTTCACTTCCACTTTCGTTCCAAATTCGGAAACACCTACAAGTCTAACGGAAACATTTGCATCACAGCGCAAGGATCCTTCCTCCATATTTCCATCACAAATATCCAAGTAACGAACGAGTTTGCGTACTTCCGTCAAGTAATGGTAAGCCTCCATAGAGGAACGCATATCTGGTTCAGAAACGATTTCAAGTAGGGGAGTCCCCGCACGATTTAAGTCCACAAGAGTGTCGTAAACATCTACATCGTGAATGCTTTTACCGGCATCTTCTTCCATGTGAATGCGTGTCAGTCCGATGGATTTTTCCGTTCCATCGTCCGTGCGAATAACAATACTTCCTCCGGTACAAATTGGGGTTGTATCTTGTGTGATTTGGTATCCTTTCGGTAAATCAGGATAGAAGTAATTTTTACGTGCAAAATGTTGAGCTGGTGCAATGTGTGCATCACACGCCAATCCAAGTTTTATGGCGAATTCAATGGTTTTTTTGTTCATCACTGGTAAAGTTCCAGGATGTCCTAAGGTCACTACGCTAATGTTTGAATTTGGTGCGGAGCCATATTCATTAACGTCGTTCGAATACGCTTTTGTTTTGGTCAACATTTGAGCATGGACCTCAAGTCCAATGACTACTTCGTATTTATCGCGAATGGATGCTTCCATAATTTAATTAAATGCGGGAGATTAGTTCTTTCATGATTTGCGTCATTTTTGGCTCTTGACGGCTGGCAACTTCGATCACGTCTTGAACGCTCACCTTTTTGATTTTTCCTGGTACGCCAAGGTCTGTAATGATGGAAATTGCAAAACATGGGATACTCATGTGACGAGCAACGATAACTTCTGGAACGGTTGACATTCCTACGGCATCAGCTCCAATCACGCGTACATATTTGTATTCGGAAGGTGTTTCCAAGGTTGGACCTGTAAGTCCTGCGTAACATCCAACGGAAACCTTGATGGATAATTCTGCTGCAATGGTTTGTGCCATTTGAATCATCGATTCATCGTAAGGATCACTCATATCTGGGAAACGTGGTCCTAATTCATCGATGTTTTTACCAATAAGTGGATTTCCTGGAAACAAATTAATGTGGTCATTCATGATCATGATTTCACCAACTGCGAAATCTGGATTCACCCCACCTGAAGCATTGCTTACGAATAATCGTTCAATACCTAATAATTTCATGACACGAACGGGAAAGGTAACTTGTTGCAAGTTATATCCCTCGTAATAATGAAAGCGTCCTTGCATCGCAACAACGTTTTTTCCACCTAAACGTCCGAAAATGAGTTTTCCAGAATGACTTTCCACCGTTGAAACAGGGAAATTTGGAATGGTTTCATACGAAATTTCATCCACAATTTCGATTTCTTTCACGAGTCCACCTAGTCCGGTACCCAAAATAATACCAATTGTTGGTTCGATACTCGTTTTGGCTTTAATAAATGCCGCTGTTTCTTTAATTGCTTCTAACATAATCTTTTATCATCGAATTAAACGCTTCTTCGTTCTCCATTCTCACAGTAATTGGAAGAACATACCAAGGATAGGATTGTCGGTCATTTTCGGTCAAAAGACCGTCGATTTTCACGAGGTCTTTTTCTGTAGTCACGATGGCCATTTCCTTGCGTGCAAAGGTATCAAATTTTCTGTGAATTTCTTGGATATCTCCTTGTGTAAACGCGTGATGATCACCAAATTTTAGTTCCTCAAGGTGATGTGTTTCCTGGAGGTGTGTTACAAGTGAAGTGGTGGAGGAGATTCCTGTTACCAATAAGATCGATTTTATTTGTGGTATTGGTGTCCCTACAATCTGCAACTCTGCATATTCAATGGACGAAAAAAAGACAGGTTTTTGATAAATTTCATAACGTTTTCGGTGCACTTCCATCTCCTTTTCTGTCAGATTCGGACATTTGGTCAAAATGATGGCATCGGCACGATGTGCTCCTGCCTTTGATTCGCGCAAGTTTCCAGATGGTAAATGCCAATCGTTCATAAATTGCTCGTGAAGGGGCGTTAAGAGCAGTTGTAATCCCGGTTTTACATACCGGTGTTGAAAGGCATCGTCTAATATAATGGTGCTTGAAGGATTTGTTTCCTTCATTTGGACAATCGCTTCTTGTCGTTTTTCACACACAAATACCTCTGTTTTTGGAGCGAATTTCTGAAAGTATGACATTGGTTCATCGCCAACGGTACGTGCATCATCCGCGGAAGTCACCTTCCTGTAACCCGAGGTTTTCCTACCGTAACCACGACTGAGAATTTGAATGGAATACTCGTTCTGTAATAGAGAAGTCAAATAGTTGACCATCGGTGTTTTTCCTGAGCCTCCAACGGATAAATTACCAACCGAAATTGACTTACCTGGAATAATAGTGGCTTTCAGAATACCCACATCAAAAAGGATATTCCGTGTACAAGTGATGAGCCCATATAAAATCGTAAAAGGAAGTAGTCCGATTTTTCTCATCTTCAAAGATACACTTTATAGATTGTTGTAGTCCGAAAAAGCTTGTTCGTTGGCAAAATAATAAATGCGAATTAAGGCAGTATCGTTTAAAAAGTCAATCTTGCCAATCTCTACACGGTTAATGGATAGCCCGGTTCGCTTTTCCAAATCTGCTTTCATTTCCTCGTATTTTTCAGGTATAATCAAATCGATACGCTCGTAGTTGATTGTCTTACGCGTTTCGTGTTTCATCAACCAAAGATTCTCCAAAATGAAGGTCAATAAAATAACCGAAACATTGATTACCGCCACTTCGGAAACACTTAATTCATTGGAGGCAAGTGCATTCACGACACTGATTCCGATAATCATGAACAAGTAGGTCATCTCCTTGATTTCAATGGCATCTGTTCGGTAACGAATGATGCCGAAAATCGCAAATAAACCGAGTCCCATGCCTGTATCAATGTCCATTTGCATCAATCCAAAACAAAGGAAAAAGGTGATGGTTCCGATTAAGTAATAGGTGAATAAATAATCTTTACGCTGCGTTTTTGGGTAATACAAAAAGCGAATGAGAATGGTTAAAAACAGCAAGTTGATTCCTAGGCGGACAAGCAAGACGTAAAAGTCGTCACTAAACCAAGTCAGAGTAGAACTGCTCAACGCAGCTTTTTTTAATGGTAGTAGTAGGGAATTAAATAGCATCATGGTTTATTTTCTTTAAATAAAGTAATTTTTTCTTGAAACGATTGAATTTTAATTTGTCCTCGCCGTAAATTTCCACGGATCCAAGGCAATATTTGCTTAAACGATATGGACGAATTCGTTGCTCTTTCATTAATTGATAGAAAACGGAATTTCGATTGAGGTCCTCTTGTTTTAATTCGGCGATAACGAGTTGTTTGAACGTTTTCTTAATGCCCCCTTTTTCAAAAAGAATGTTAAAGTCAAGTGTTAATCGTTCGTTCTCTGTTTTTGAAACCAAGGTAATGCGTTGAAAGGAATTCCACATAGTTGGCACCAAATTTTTGTTAGCTTGTAATTCCTGATGCACAAAAGCGAGATCGCTTTCTGGAAGTACTTCATTAAATTGATCAGTAACAATTCTTTTTTTGTCCGTACGTCCCTTTATCTTGTGTTTTATCTCTAAAAAAAGAAAATCGTTCATCATCGAAATATAGGCTTTCGTAGTGGGGTGTATTTGTTCCCTCGATGGTTAGCACACGGTAGTTTGACGTGAGCAAAGGAAGTAGTCTGTTGAGATCGCTGAAACGGAAAGCAAATTTGGTGTCCATTCGATTCATCAACTTTACACGATCCATTTCTTGCAAAGTGATGGGTTCAAATGGGTCTAGTAATTCCTTGATTTCGTTCATAGATGTTAAGCCAAAGTTAACAAAAATTCAATAGTATGTTTAGCTTGTGATGTCGATTTAGCGGAATCCTTGTCATCTCTTGAAAAGTTTTAGTCGTTTCACTACTTTTGTTTCATGAATAAAAAGATCCTTCTATTGGGTTCTGGTGAACTCGGAAAAGAATTCGTCATCGCTTGTCAGCGTTACGGTCAATATGTGATAGCTGTGGATAGCTATCCTGGCGCTCCTGCTATGCAAGTAGCGGACGCATGCGAAGTCATTAATATGTTAGACGGAGATGCGCTTGATCGCATCGTGGCAAAACATCAACCGGACTTAATCGTTCCGGAAATTGAAGCCATTCGAACGGAACGATTTTATGCTTACGAAGAACAAGGAATTCAAGTGGTTCCTAGCGCAAAAGCGGCAAATTTTACGATGAATCGCAAAGCCATTCGTGATTTAGCAGCAAAGGACCTCGGCGTAAGAACGGCAACGTATCGCTATGCAACGAGCTACGAAGAGTTAGTCGCAGGGGTTGATGTTTGTGGTATTCCGTGTGTCGTGAAACCGTTAATGTCGAGTTCTGGAAAAGGTCAATCAGTCATTAAATCAACAGCGGACATCCAAAAAGCGTGGGTATATGCCATGGAAGGTTCACGCGGGGATTTGAAAGAAGTGATCGTAGAAGGATTTATTGATTTCGACTATGAAATCACACTGTTAACAGTAACGCAGAAAAACGGTCCAACTTTGTTCTGTCCGCCAATTGGACACCGTCAAGAACGTGGCGATTACCAAGAAAGCTGGCAACCGATGCCGATGAAAGCTGAACACCTTGCTGAAGCGCAAGAAATGGCAGCAAAAGTAACGGCGGCGCTTGGTGGAGCAGGGATTTGGGGAGTGGAGTTTTTCATAACGAAAGAAGGTGCTTACTTCTCTGAATTATCTCCTCGTCCACACGATACAGGTATGGTTACCCTCGCTGGGACTCAAAACCTTTCTGAATTTGAATTACATGCACGTGCAGTTTTGGGATTGCCCATTCCGAAAATTGAAGCGAAGCAAAACGGCGCCAGTGCAGTTGTACTTGCGAGTGAAACATCGGATAATACTCCTGAATTTGTAGGTGTGGAATCTGCACTTATGGAAGAAAATA
Source organism: Bacteroidota bacterium (assembly GCA_041172545.1). GTDB lineage: Bacteria > Bacteroidota > Bacteroidia > Flavobacteriales_D > Crocinitomicaceae > UBA952. The sequence continues at coordinate 4,983 of JBEDJV010000019.1, forward strand.
CGGAAGTACGCATCTTCGGAAAACCGACCACGCGTCCGTACAGACGAATGGCTGTTACACTCGCTTTTGGAGAGGAATCCGTTGAAGAATTAGTCGAAAAAGCAAAGAAAAACGCTGCTAAAATCCAAGTGAAATGAAACAAATACTGCTGATTACCCTTTTTCTTCCATTGTTTTCCTTTGGAATGACGGTTTCCTATGAATTGAGAATGCCGAAGCCACAAAACCACTATTTCGAAGTTCAAATGAACATCAATGGAAACGACGATGCCCAGGTGGAAGTAAAAATGCCAGTTTGGACACCAGGCTCTTATTTGGTGCGTGAGTTTTCTAAGAACGTGAATTTGGTGAAAGCTTTTTCGAAAGATGGAAAATCCATTTCGGTGACGAAAAAATCAAAAAATGCGTGGATCATCAATGCTGGAAAAGAAAAGGACATTCAAGTGAAATACGAAGTATACGCATTTGAATTGTCTGTCCGTACACCGTTTTTGGATTTAACGCATGGTTTCGTCAGTGGATCAGGTGTATTCATGTATACAGAGAAATCGAAAAATCAAGCGGGAGAAGTAACCGTTATTCCTCACGATTCCTTCAAACGCATTTCAACTTCCTTACCTGTTGATGCGGGCTACAAAGGAATCGGACAACGATTTCAATTCGAAAATTATGATCAATTGGTCGATTGTCCAATGGAAATTGGAAACCAAGAGATTTTCGAATTTACGGCAGCTGGTGTCAATCACACAGTTGCGATGTATGGAGAAGCGAATTACAATGTCGAGCAATTGAAACGCGATATGGCGAAAATCGTCGAAGCGGAAACAGCTGTCATTGGTAAAAATCCCAATAAAATATACACGTTTATCGTGCACAATGTCGTAGATGGACAAGGTGGACTTGAACACATGAATTCAACGGTGTTGAGTGTGAACCGTTGGACTTACGCCGGAAAACAATACGTGGATTTCTTGAACTTGGTCGCACATGAATATTTCCATTTATGGAATGTAAAACGCATTCGTCCGGTGGAATTAGGTCCATTTAACTACGACACAGAGAACTACACGAGTTTACTATGGGTGATGGAAGGATTCACTTCCTACTACGATGAATTAATTCTTCGTAGAACAGGATTTTATACGGAAGAAGAGTTTCTGGCTAAATTGCAATCGTCGATTAACTACGTCGAAGGAACACCGGGTTCTCGTGTCCAACCAGTCGCGCATGCCAGTTTCGATGCTTGGGTGAAGGCGTATCGTCCAAATGAAAACAGTTCCAATACAACCATGACATACTACTCTCGTGGTTCGGTTCTTGCTTCGGTGATTGACGCGATGATCGTTGCGGAAACGGACGGAAAAAAATGCTTGGATCATTTCCTACAGCAATTGTATGTTACCTATTACGAAGGACTCAAACGCGGATTTAGTGAGACTGAATTCAAGATGGAATTGGCGAAATTTGTAGGCAAAAACATGGATGATTTTTTCGCGAAATACGTCGATGGAACGGAAATCATTCCATACAAAGAATTCTATGGTCCTGTTGGACTAAACGTTCAAGATGTCACCACAAACAATCCTTCTTTTGGCGCGAGTGTAAGAGAAGAAGGCGGAAAAGTGATGGTGAAGTCCGTACGTTTCGGATCATGTGCAGAAGAGGCTGGAATTAGCGTAGGAGATGAAATCATCGGTTGCAATGGTTACCGCGTGGATCAATCCATGTTTGAAGGAATGATGAGCGGAATGAGTAGTTTTGAATCCTGTGAGATTCTTGTTGCCAGAGAAGAACAATTGTTCTCGGTCAAAGCGACCATTAAACCATACAAAAAGCCACAATTTTTATTGACTAAATCTTCTGCGAATGAAAAGCGCTTGCACTATTGGCTTCGTTAATTTTCTGATTTTTTGTTCATTTTCAATTTATGGACAATCGAAGTACCTCAACGTACAAATTCCGCCGGTCAGCGCGGCTTATCCATACAATGAATGCGAACCATCCATTGCCATTAACCCGCTTAATACCAATCAAATTGCGGCAGGTTCTGTACTGAAAGGTTATCATTATTCAGTGGATGGTGGTTTGACTTGGAAAAGCAAAAAAATGGATAGTCCGTATGGTGTGTATGGCGATCCAGTGCTTATGTTCGACCAACTTGGACGCTTGTATTACTTCCATTTGACGGATTATAAAAAAGGCACACATTTGGACCGTATTTTATGTCAAACATCTGAAACGATCTACGGAAAGTTTACTTCAGGAACCTTTCCAGCGCCAAACGGAACCAAAGTACAAGACAAACATTGGGTAGTAATAGATCCGAAAACAAATGTCCTTTACATGACTTGGACACAGTTCGATGCCTATGATTCTGCGGATCCAAAAGATACCTCCATCATTGTCTTTTCAAAGTCGCTAAATCGCGGAAAATCATGGACAAGTCCGAAACGTATTTCCAAATTTGGAGGCGATTGCTTGGATGGCGATAATACGGTGGAAGGTGCTGTTCCAGCTTTAGGTCCGAACGGTGAAATTTACGTGACTTGGACTGGTCCAAAGGGACTAATGTTTCAAAAATCTATTGGCAGAGGAAAAACATTTGTCGAAGCAAGTTGGAGGATGGGACCTCAATATTCCTGGCTTTTACCGAGCGAATGGACTTCCGTTTTTAATGTCTGACATGAGCAATGGTCCTAATCGAGGTACTTTGTATTTGAATTGGTGTGATCAACGTAATGGGGCGGATAATACCGATGTTTGGTTGTTGAAATCGAATGATGGCGGAAACTCATGGTCTGAACCTATTAAGGTCAACCAAGATCAAACTAAAACACATCAGTTTTTAACCACAATGAGCATTGATCAATCGAACGGGAACCTTCATTTTGTTTACTACGACCGACGAAAATACAGAGAAACATCCACGGATGTTGTTTGGGCGAGTAGTTCAGATGGAGGAACGACCTTCAAAGAAGAAACCATTTCACAAAAGCCATTTACGCCAAACGATAAAGTATTCTTTGGCGATTATTTGGGTATTGCCGCAGTAAACGGACACGTTCATCCAATCTGGCCGCGAATGGATGAGGGAAAAATCACCCTTTGGACAGCGATTATTGATCCAAGTAAGAAATGACACATCAAATGAGCATTGCCATTCACGATTCTTGGAAAAATGTATTGGAGAAGGAATTCGAACAGGCGTATTTTCAACAATTGACAGAACGCGTACGTCAAGCATACATCGATCAAAAGGGAAGTGTTTTCCCAAAGGGATCGCAAATCTTTCGTGCCTTTGATTTGTGTCCATTTGATCAATTAAAAGTGGTCATTCTCGGACAAGATCCTTATCCCACACGTGGACACGCCCACGGCTTGTGTTTTTCAGTGGAGCCGGATGTGCGTCCCTTTCCGAAGAGTTTACTAAATATTTTCAAGGAAATACAAGGAGATTTAGGAATTCCAATGCCGGAAAACGGAAATCTCGCTCGCTGGGCAGAACAAGGAGTACTGTTGATGAATTCATCATTAACGGTCGAAGAAGGAAAGCCAGATTCACACAAAGGATTTGGATGGGAAAAATTCACAGATGCCGTGATTCAAACCATCAATGCAGAGAAAACAGGTGTGGTATTCATCCTCTGGGGAGCAAAAGCGATTTCGAAGGAGAGTTATATCGATCATTCTAAGCATTTGATATTGAAGTCTGTACATCCCTCTCCACTTTCTGCACACCGCGGATTTTTCGGATGTAAGCATTTTAGTAAAACCAATGAATTCTTAAGGATGATGGAACAAACGGAAATTCAATGGTAAATCCCTAACTTTGCAGGCAATGAAATTACAGAACGATTTATTTTTAAGAGCAGCGCGCGGTGAGCAAATCGAGCGTTATCCTGTTTGGTTAATGCGTCAAGCTGGAAGGATTTTACCCGAATATAGAGCGGTTAGAGCCAAACTTTCCGGATTTAAAGAATTGGTGGAGACACCTGAATTTGCATCCGAAGTCACCATTCAGCCAGTAGATTTATTGGGAGTGGATGCGGCGATCATTTTCTCGGATATTTTAGTAGTTCCAGAGGCTATGGGACTTACCTACGAGATGATAGAGCAAAAAGGACCTTGGTTTGAAAAAACCATTCGTTCCCGTGAGCAACTTTCGTTTATTGACCGAAACATCGATGTGCAAGATCGTTTGTCGTATGTGATGGAAGCCATTCGCATCACGAAGCGCGATTTAGCCGGACGTGTTCCACTCATTGGATTTGCAGGTGCACCATGGACCATCTTATGTTATATGGTTGAAGGAAAAGGATCGAAAACTTTTTCGGAGTCACGCAAATTGCTTTACACGCAACCGGATTTAGCACATGAGTTATTGCAGGAAATCACCAATGTAACCATCGCTTATTTAAAAGCGCAAATCGAAGCTGGTGCAGATGCTCTTCAATTATTCGATTCATGGGCGGGAATTTTAGGTGATGCGCAATATGAAGAATTTGGAATAAAATATATTCGTCAAATTACAGATGCCATCTCGTCGGTTCCTTTCACTGTATTCTCTAAAGGAGCGATTAATAGCTTACCGAGTTTAGCCACACTTTCGTGTACAACGATCGGATTAGATTGGAACATGTCCGTGGACGTGGCACGAAGTTTGGTTCAGGAAACAAAGACATTACAAGGGAATTTAGATCCTTGTGTGTTGTATGGCTCGAACGATTTAATTGAGAATGAAACAAGAAAATTGTTAAAATCATTTAAAAGTCAAAGACATATTGTAAATTTGGGTCACGGGGTGTATCCCGATATTGACCCAGAAAAAGTAAAAGTTTTTATAAATACAGTGAAAAGTTATGAAATTTAACCCAAGAACTTTTGGATGTGTTGCCCTTTCATTTGCAGCAATGATGTCCGTTTCAACGAGCTTTGCTCAGAAAAGTAAAAAAACAAATGAGAAGGAAATTCTCAACATGACCTTCGAGCATGTGAAAGGTGAAGATGTAACTGAATTAAACAACATTGATATTGTTGGGAAAGGTGTTACGTCTCCAACAGAACTCAAAGCGGATATTTTCCATAAATCCGGAACAGGCGATGTAGCTATTCCTACAAATGTCTATGGTAAAGAAGATCCAACCACTGAAAATGGTGGTGAAGTTTACGCTGGAATCGTTGCTTACAAGCCTGGTAAAACGGCTGGAGAACGTTCTTATGTAACCATTCAGTTGATGAAAAATGATTCTCCAGTGACCTTGAAAAAAGGATTGACTTATTGTGTGGAATATTCTTTGTCATTAGGTGAGTCTTCAAAGTTTGCTTGTAACAATTTGGCGGCTTACTTTTCAAAGGAAAATCCAGGTTCAGGGGAGCCAGGTGCGATTTATGTGTCAACAGATCACGTGTTGAAAGGACAAATGAATAAAGTTCACAACGGATTCTTTGGATGGGAGAAAGTATGTAACACATACATTGCCAAAGGAGATGAGAAGTACATCACGATTGGAAACTTTGATCGCAACGAAACAACGCGATTTGAAGCGGTGAAAAAACCGAAAGAAAGTGAAGCAGATCCAATCGCACATGCGTATTATTACATCGATAATGTGATTATCCGTTTAGTAGATAATGTTAGTGAGTGTGCTTGCTACAATGCACGTCCACCGAAAATCGAAGATTCATTCTCGACATTGATTTACGACAAAGCGCCGGAGATTACAGATAAAATGACCGTAGATAAGAAAATTGAAGCACATTCAATTTACTTCCGTCAAGGTAAAGCGTCGTTAACAGAAAACGCGAAAGAAAACATGAATTTCGTTATCGAACAAATGAACGCGAACCCTGCAATGAATATCGAGATTTCAGGAAATAACGATGAGTTAGAGGTAAAAGCAAGTAAAGAAAATGAAGATTACCTTGATTTAGATAGAAAACGTGTTGCTGTTGCGGTGAAATACTTCGTTGCACAAGGAATTGCAGAAGAAAGAATCATCAAAACTTACAAAGGAACATCTACTCCAAGTACGGAAATTGTTGAGGATGATGAACAAGATGTGAAAGATGCAAAATGTCGTCGAGTAGAGTTTAGAGTTAAAATGTAAAAACTCATTCAAGATAAATAAAAAAGCCATCGAAAGATGGCTTTTTTTATGACTTAAATTCTTGCAAAGCGAGGTAAAGTTCTTGGGTTGGAAGTCCCATCACATTCGTGTAGGAGCCTTCAATTTTCTCTACTCCAATGTAGCCAATCCAATCTTGGATGCCATAGGATCCAGCTTTGTCCAGTGGTTGATAGTTGGAAACGTAATGTGCTATTTCATCGGATGTCAAGGTGCGAAAATGAACAGCCGTTTGAACTGAAAATGTGCTTGAAATCCCATTGTGCGTCAGTACAACTCCTGTATAAACGTCGTGTTTCTTCCCGGAAAGTTGATGTAGTAAACGTATGGCATCTTGTTCGTCCACTGGCTTTCCGATGACTTGATTTTCTAAGTAGACAATGGTATCAGCGCAAATCAGCAATTCGTTAGCTTGGATGTCCATTTGAAGCGCATTCGCTTTTTGCTGAGCGATGGAAATTACGATTTGTTCCGGTGTGTTAGACTCCTCAAATTCCTCTGAGCATGCTGCAATGGCGATCCGGAATTCAAATCCCATTTGACGCAATAATTCACTTCTTCTTGGAGAAGCTGAACCTAATACAATATTCATAGACTATTGGAGAATAAACAGATTAAACCGAAAAACATCGACCATTTCATCAAGTGATTTATCCAAGTTAATGTGGATTCCTTCTTGATGATGTATAACAAGGCACTGGTGAAGTTTACGGCTCCAGAAAGCAACAAAAGGATCATTGTTACTTTGTTTACTTGGAACCAATCAAATAAGTAAAAACCGAAGATGAATAGAATTAAGGGAATTTGAATCAAAATAATGGTCAAATAAGCTGCTTTTACTTTTCCGATTTTCATCGGTAAGGATTCAACATGTGCAACCATATCCCCTTGAATATCGTGAATGTCTTTGTTGATTTCACGAGCAAAATTTTGAATAAATGCACAAATGGCTAAGAAATACACAAATGAATAATCAAGGTAAGTCGACCAAGACTCTTCTCTGTATGGTGAGAATGGAATGGAACTTTCATTTAGTACTTTGAAGAACCAAACCGAAAGGAGAGGAACGAGTGCCGTTAAAAAGGCGATAATTAGGTTGCTAATGATCAGTTTTCGTTTTAATTGAACACTGTAGAACCAAAGTAAATTGATTGAGAGTAAATGAACGAATACAAAAATCAATGTTTCATATTTGACAGATAAGTATACCGCAATTAAAAATGCAACCAAATTAAAAGTCCAATGCCACAAAATCGCCCATCTCGGCTTCATGAATTTAGAGATGATGACTTTCTCGGGTTTATTAATTCGGTCTGCTTTCACGTCGAAGTAATCGTTGATGACGTTACCAGCGGCCGCAATAATCATCGTGGAAAAGATGAGGAGGAAATAATCCAAATAATGAAAATCGACCTTTTGAAAACTATTGGTTTTCATTAAGTAATAGGCAACACCGATCATTGTCATCAAAATGATGAGGAGGTTCTTTGCTCGAATGAGTTTTAAAAAGTACTTCATGGCTTCAAGGTGTAAGTCGTTCGACGATTTTTTTGATGTGCTTTTTCTTTTTCATTGACATCACTAATCGCATTAATAGCAGCGTCAGTCATGATTGGTGAAGTAGAGCCGTATCCTTTGTAACTCAACTGTGCTTCGGGGATTCCTTTGCTCGTGAGGAAATCTTTTACAGCCTTAGCACGGTTGGTAGATAATAGTAAGTTGTCCTGAGCATTGCCGCGGGAATCGGTATGTCCACCAATCTCGATTTTTAAGTTTGGATGCGCCTTCAAGTAATTGGCAAAGGATGTTAACTCAACTATCGATTCCGGTCGCAATTTGGCTTGATTTAAGTCAAAGAACACATTCGACAACACATTTTCAGTAGATGAATTTTCTGGATTCAAAGGAATTTGCACATGGTAACTTTGTTCATTTTCCTTCAAGGTCATGTTGAAATTCAAAGAGTAAGGTAGGTAACCTGGATAAGTGACTTCAATCGCATAATCTGTATTGATCGGCAAGGGCACCATAAACGTTCCGTCTGTAGCATCCGCTTTGGATTGAATCACCACTTGTCCGGTAGATAGGTTTGTCAACTGGAAACTTGCGCCAAGTGATTTTTTCGTTTTAGCATCAAAGACGAATCCATCGAAATATAATGTTTTGATGGGCTGATCCTCTTTCGGTAATTCGAAATAATAGATATCCATTAGTCCAAAGCCGCCTGGACGATCAGACGCGAAATAGGCAATGTCACCTTCCGGTGAAACCATGAGTGAATTTTCATCAGAAAGTGTATTGATGGGGTAACCTAAATTCTGTGGAAGTCCCCAGTTCCCTTTTGCATCCATTCTGGAAACGTATAAGTCGGATCCACCCATACCAATGTGTCCACGAGAAGCGAAATACAGTGTTTTTCCATCTGGATGAATTAATACCGATTCTTCGTTTTGATTCGAATTGATATGCGGTGGCAATGGTTCAGCCATACTCCACATACCATCTGCTAATAAGCGAGAAACATAAATGTCCGAGTCTCTTTTTCCCTCTCTGCTGCGTAAACCTCGTATGAAATAGAGTGTTTTTCCATCCGCAGAAAGCGAAGGCTGTGTTTCCCAATGTGTGGAATTGACTTTTCCCGGAAGATTCACAGGATTGCTCCATAGTTTACCTACTTGCTCGGTGACAAATAAATCACAACTTCCTTTTCCTTGTCGGTTTGCTCCGTAGTCAACACCACTTTCATCTGTGCACGCGACGAAAATTAATTTTTTTCCATCTGGCGAAATACTTGGAGCTCCTTCATTGAAAGGTGTATTCACATTGCGAGGCATCGGGTAAGACCTGCTCCAAACGTTGTCGGTTTGATGCGTCACGTAAAAATCCTCCTGTTCACGCTTGTTTTCACCTTGAAATTCAACAAGTCTTCGTGTGAAAAGCATCGTGTTACCGTCGACAGTGATGGTCGGATAGTATTCAGAAAAATTTGTATTGACCGATGGACCAATGTTCTTTGGTTCAAAGGGTTTGGGGTTTTTCATGGATTGAATGGCGAAGTTTGCACAATCCTGCATGCGTCGAACAGTTCCCAAATTTTCTTCTTTCGCGTTTGGATTTTTGAGGTAGCGTGAGCAGCTTTGGATTGCACCAGTGTAATCGGCGATGGCCATTTGACAAGTCGCCAAATGGTAAACGGTAGATCCACTGATGCTATGGTTTGGATCAATTTCCAACGCTCGCGAATAATGAAAAATAGCTTGTTTGTAATTTCGTTGAATTTCATTGAATTCCGCACTTAATAAATGCGCTTCCCAAAAATTAGAGTCCTTTTCTAAGGCTTTTCCAAGTAATTCAATGCCGCTTTTGAAGTCATATTCTCCTGTCATCGGATTCATTCCTTCCTTAGGTGCTTTTTCTGCCAATTCAAAGTAGTGAATGGCTTTCTTGTTGGAACTTGAATAAGGGAATTGCGCCGTTGAACAACCGTAAAAAAATAGGATAAATAGGGGGAATAGTAGCGCTTTTCTCATTTATGGAATGTTCATGAATTTATGAGTCTGTAACGAAATCTTCCATTTTTGGTTACCTTTCACATAATCAATAATTAAGGGGAGTAATTTATCCTGTTTTTCCCATTCTGGTTGTAAGAATAAATGACAAGTAGCGGAAACTTTTTTCGCGTGTTCCTCTGCCCATAAAAAATCAGAAACATGGTTAATGACTACCTTGAGTTCCTTTGCTTTTTCGTATGCCTCCTCGATAGGTTTCATGAATTTCTTTGGAGAAAAACAATACCAATCGATTGGCGCATCCAATTCATGAACTCCAGCTGTTTCAATGGCAACTTCAATTTTGTTTTCGTGTAAACGATTCACCAATTCCACTAAGGAATGCATGGTTGGTTCACCACCTGTAATGACAACGAATTTTGCATTGACTACAAGTACTTCTTGAAGGATATTATCCAGCGTCATGAATTGATCCGGTGAACTTGTCCAGCTTTCTTTCACATCGCACCAAACGCAGCCTACATCACAGCCAGCTGTCCGAATAAAATAGGCCGCTCTTCCGGTATAAAATCCTTCACCTTGGATCGTGAAGAAATGTTCCATGATTGGGAGTTGGTTACTGGAAGATGCGCGATCATTTGACATAGGACAAAGTTAAACAATTCTGCTTGTTATTACCGGACGTTTTTTCAATCTGATTTTGATTATATTTGTTTTAACCTAAAACAAAACTATGAAGCAAATCATTACATTACACTTCCTTTTTATTGCGTATTGTTTTTCCGCGCAGCAAATAGAAAATGGCAACATGGAATCCTGGGATAATCTAGGTGCGATCACCGAAGAACCAACAAATTGGAATGGATTTAAATCCGGTACAGGCGGACTCGTGTCTTTTGGCTCTCAACAATTGGAACAATCAACAGCGATTCGCGCAAATGCAACAGGAATGTACTGCGCAAGAATATGGTCAAAGAGCACACTTGGAATTGTTGCTAATGGAACGATGACTTTAGGTCAAATTAACATGGGGAGCACAACAGCGTCAAGTCCATTAAACTTTAACTACTCGAAAACTTCGGACACTCTTTTTTCAGAACCGATATCAACCGTTCCAGATTCAGTCGTTTTTTGGGCAAAATATACGGCTGGTACAGGACAACAAGCGCGAATGCATGCAATCATTCATGACAGCAGCAATGTTCACGATCCAATTGACGCCGCATCACAACCATTTGTGGTAGCACGTGCAGAATTAAATTATTCGCCAACTGCTGGAAATTGGGTGCGATTTTCTGCTCCCTTTAATTTGGAAGTTCAAGTTGGATTAATGCCAATCGCAAAATACATTCTGCTCACATTTGCTACAAACAAAAATCCAGGTGGAGGTGCTGCCAATGATGAGGTACTACTGGACGACATCGAATTAATCTACAATGCAAGTTCCATCGGTGAAATGTCGTCAACGGTTCAATTATATTATTCGTCTGTTCATGGTTTAATGTCCAAAGACCTTTCTATGGATACAGATGTTTCCATTTATAGCATATCAGGTCAATTGGTGAAAAAAGGCAGCCTTGCGCAGTTGAGTGGTAAAACATTACCATCCGGACAATACCTCTTGAATTTTCAAGGAAAAAATCAAAAGTTGTTCATTCCGTAAATAGAACGAATGAAGGGTTTTTTAACGGTTTTATGCCTCCTTTTTTCTTACCAAGTTTATTCACAAAGCCTTAAGGTAAAAGGTTTTGTGTATGATGAGGATAAGCAGTTTATTCGTGGTGCACGAATAAGTGTTGTGGGAGAAAATATGGGTGTCTTTTCAAAGTCCGATGGTTCTTATGAACTCCTTCTTCGTCCAGGAAAATGGATGCTTCGCTGTAAAATCGATGGAGGACAAGTTGATACATTTCTCATTGAAAATCTTCAAACGGATGTGATTCACGATTTTTATTTAAAGGATCCCGTTCAACTAGTCGAACAAGTGAAAGTTACCGTGGGTAAATTTGATAAACCTATTGAAGAACAAACGGTTACAATGTTGGTGTTAAAACCAGAACTCATTGAAAATAAAAATACCCGAAGTATTGAAACGGCCCTCGATCAAACTCCTGGGTTAAATATCTTGGATGGTGAACCACAAATTAGGGGAGGAAGTGGATTTACTTTTGGCGTAGGATCTAAAGTCGCAGTGATTGTCGACGATATGCCCATGCTATCCGGTGATGCTGGACGTCCCGAATGGGGATTTATTCCGGTTGAAAACATTAGTCAAGTGGAGGTCACCAAGGGCGCATCTTCTGTGCTTTCTGGTAGTTCTGCACTCTCAGGATCGATTCACATTCGAACAGCGTATCCAAAGGCTAAACCCTTAACGAAAATACAAGTGTACTCTGGAGCGTATTCAAATCCTTCCAATCCATCGATGAAATGGAATGAACACTACCCTGGAATTCATGGATTAACTTTTCTACATACTCGTCGAATCGGAAATTTGGATTTGGTCGTGGGAGGAAACTTGAATCAAGACCACGGTTACATCGGTCCACCCAAAACGGATTCACTTGTGGCGACCGTTTTTCCAGATACCATTACCAATTTTTCTGAGAAGGACTTGGTTTCAAAACGCGCACGTGTCAATTTCAATTTACGTTACCGCTCTTCAAAAATAAAAGGACTTTCTTACGGTGTGAATGGAAATTTCATGAAGATGCACACAGCGATGCCATTGGCATGGTTGAACGATTCTTCTGGACTCTATCGTGCCTATCCGGGAGCCATCTTTTTGCAGGATCAATTTATTTTTAATGTCGATCCATTTCTTCATTACCTCACCGAAAATAAGGGAAAACACTACTTGCGCTCACGTTTATTGAAGGTTGATAATGAAATGTCTGCCAATCAATCGAATAAGGCAATGACCTATTACGGGGATTACATGTTCCAGAAGAAATTGACTGATTGGAAAGAGATAGAAATGGTTGCTGGAATGACCGGAACATTAACAAAGTCTGAAGCAAATATTTATGCGGGATCCGGTTCTCCAAATAACGACATACTAAATGTTTCTGTTTACTCACAAGTAGAGAGCAAATGGAACGATCGCTTGAATCTATCTGCGGGTGGACGTTTTGAATACTTTCAATTAAATGATACGATTACGGCATCGAAACCGATTTTTCGCGCCGGTTCGACATACCGCATTCACAAAGCGACCTTCCTTCGAGCGTCCTATGGACAAGGTTTCCGTTTTCCAACCATCACCGAACGCTATATTAAAACAGGTGTGGGCAATTTTGGAGTTTTTCCAAATCCAAACCTAAAGCCGGAAAGTAGTTGGAACGCTGAAATTGGCATCAAACAGGGTATTAAAGTTGGAAATGTGTTGGGTTATTTGGACATCGCAGGATTCTGGCAGGAGTATCAAAATACCATTGAATACATGTTTGGTATTTGGCACGAATTGACCTCTGTTCAGTCTATGGGCTCTAGTGCCGGATTTATGTTCTTAAATACGGGCAATTCTCGAGTGACAGGTATCGATGTTTCCTATGCTGGAAAAGCACAAACATCAAAAACGAATGAGTTGACGTTTCTTTTGGGATACAATTACATTGTGCCAATTACCTTGAGTCCGAATTACGTGTATGCTACAGATTCCTTGAATCGTGTGTTTAGTTACCAGTCAACATCGCTGGATCCGAGCAAAGGAATTCTGAAATACCGATTCTTGCACAATGTTAAACTCGATGCCGAGCATACATGGAATAAAAAATATGCCATTGGTGTTAGTGCGAAGTATTTCTCGAAAATCGTGAACATGGATGCGATCATCAAGGACTTTGAACAGGTGACGGTCGATAATGAATTACTTCAAGACTTAACCTATATGGACTATTTTCAGTCGCATCGTTTTGGCAATTGGATCTTCGATGCACGTTTGTCCTTCCATTTTTCTGAACAGCACAAATTTGCAGTCATTGGTAGTAATATTTTCAATCGAACATATTCGTTGCGTCCGTTGAAAATCGAAGCACCAAGAACCATCATGATTCAATACACGTATCGTCTAGAAGGAAAGTGATTTATCCTTTGGATAACTCGAATCGTAGCCAGTTTAAGGCGCTTAAAACGGTCATTTGAATGTTGCGTTCGCGGTTGTCTCCAAATTGAAATTTCTTGGCAATTGTTTTTCCTGAAATCGATAATCCAATCCAAACAAGTCCTACGGGTTTATCGACACTTCCTCCTGTTGGACCAGCAATTCCTGTTGTGGAAATGCAAACATCTACCCCCAATTTTTTTGCTCCGTTTTCTGCCATCTCTATGGCCACTTTTTCGCTGACAGCTCCTTCTGATAGAATGGCGTCAACAGAAACGTCACACAGGCGGTGTTTCAAATCGTTTGAATAAGTAAGCAAGGAACCCATAAAATAATCGGAAGCTCCAGAAACACTTGTGATTTGCTGTGCTAAAAGCCCACTGGTTAGACTTTCCACAGTGCCAATTGTTTTTCGTTTGTTATTCAATAACCGTCCAATGATATCAGGTAAGGAATCGTTTTCATAACCAAAAACAGCTTCGGGCAAACGAGCAGCTAATTCCTGGAAAAACCCCATAATTTCTGCTTGATCTTCTTTTCCTTCAAAGGACGTAATTCTTAGTTTGACCAGTCCTGGTGAGGGAAGGTAAGCCAATCCAAATCCTCTTTCTCGAATACGGTCTTCCCAATCACTGATTTGTTCAGCTAGGAAGGATTCGCCGATTCCCTGCGTTAATGCCGTGTAATGATACATGGCTTTCAATTGGAAGCGTTGCATCAATCGGGGAATTAATTCCTCCGTCACAATGCCTTTCATCTCGTATGGAACGCCAGGCAAAGAAACACAGTAGCGTCCGTTTTTTTCGAAGAGCATTCCGGCAGCAGTTCCATAATTATTCGCGAGGATTTCACAATCAACCGGAAGCGCTGCTTGTTGTATATTCGATTCCAACATTGGACGATTGCGAGAAGCAAAATAGGCTTCTATTTTTGTCAACGTTGGTTGATGAATTTCTAAATTAGTCTCAAAATATTCACACAAGGTATGCTTGGTAATGTCATCTTTCGTTGGACCAAGTCCACCAGTGATAATGACACAATTTGTCTCTGGATAACATTGATCCAAGGCTTCCAAAATGCGATTTTTGTCATCTGCAATAACAAGTGATCGTGTGATTCTCGCACCAATTTTAGAGAGTTCTTGTCCCAGCCATGAAGCATTTGTATTAATGGTTTGTCCAATCAACAACTCATCTCCAATGGCTAATATTTCAATGTTCATTTTCGAACGAATTTAGCAATGGATTCGATGTGTCCAGTGTGTGGGAATTGGTCTGCAAGTGCATATTTTTCCAGAACATATCCTGCTTGGTTTAAGGTATTTGCATCCCTTGCTTGTGTTGAAGGATTACAGGAAATGTACACGATGTGTTGTGCTCCTAAATCGATTACTTTTTGAAGAGTTTTTGGAGCAATTCCTGCTCTCGGTGGATCCAAGACAATACAGGAGATGTTCCCTTGATAGTTTGGATATTCTTTCAGGAATTTCCCGACATCCGCCGCATAAAAGTCAATGCTATGTATGCCATTTTTCTTCGCGTTTTCTTTCGCATCTTCGATGGCTTTTTCAATGATATCTACTCCAACGATTTTAACGTTTGGATTTCGTTTCGCTAGTAATTGTCCAATGGTGCCCGTTCCACAGAATAAATCCATCACTACTTTTTCGGATGGAATTTCTTCTTCGAATACGTAATCAAGTGCTTTCGCATAAAGTAATTCAGCACACGAAGGATTTGTTTGAAAGAAACTTTCCATAGAGATTTGGAAGGTCAAACCGGAAAGAACTTCTTCAATGACTGCTTGTCCAAAAATCAATTTCGATGTTCCATTCTCAATTTTCGCACGGTCGGCTACGTTGTCATTTTCCGTATGCCATAATCCGGCAATGCGTCCTGGTGCCATAATCCGGCAATGCGTCCTGGTAACAAATATTGAAGGAAATCAGCGAAGGCTTGAACGTCAAATGCCTTGTCTGCATCGCTCGACGTCACAAGATTTAATAACAGTTGATTCGTATGGAACGATTTTCGTACTACGATGTGACGAAAGAAACCAACTTTCTTTGGCGGATGCCAAGCGGGAAGGTTTGTTGCTTTTAAAAACAAGCGAATCTCACGAAGTTTGGTTTCCCATTCTTCATCAAACATCCCTGATGCTTTGTTTAAGCTCTCCACTTTCCACCAAGTTCCACGACGCTTAAATCCTAAAGCAAAGGCATCGTCTAACTCTTCATTTGTTTCTAAGTCATGTTCAATACACGAGAAACTGTACTCCATTTTATTTCGATAGAAATAATGTTTTGGTGAAGAAATGAAGCTATCGAAGCGCTCGCGCACTTCTTTGATTCCACTCAATCGCTCAAAGGTAGTGAGTGTGGATTCACGTTTAACTTCTTCTTGTTTCTCGACGGGAACATGAATATAGGGTCCGCCAGAAATTTCTTGAAATCGTTGTTCAGTTTCAAATTCCGAACGTTGTTCGACTTCTAATAATTTCGCTTCCGCGTAATTTTTTCGTTTTGTAAACAACAAATTGACCATGTTCTGTTTCTAACTTCGCAATCCCACGTCCACCAAAAGCATAGTCCGTAATTTTAACGGAAATCTCATCTCCTCTTTTCATTAGATCATTCCTCTAATTACGCCTTTATCTGAAGCTTGTATAAATCCAATAATTTCATCGCGTAATGGTGTTTTTTCCATGCTTTGAAGTACGGCATCTACGCCTTTCGATAAGTTACTGTTTTGCACATAAATTGTTCGGTAAATGTCTTCAATTTCACGCACTTGCTCATCGGAATAACCTCTTCTTCTCAATCCGACGGAATTCACGCCAGCAAAAGTCAATGGCTCGCGTGCGGCTTTGATATACGGGGGAACGTCCTTGCGAATGAGGGAAGCACCACCAATAAACGCATGTTTACCAATGTGTGCGAATTGTTGTGCGGCCACTTTTCCTTCAAGGATGGCATAATCATCAATGATGACATGTCCTGAAAGTCCAGTGTAGCTTGCTAATATAACGTTGTTCCCAATTTGACAATCGTGTGCAACATGTACATAGGTCATCAATAAGCAATTGTCACCAACAGCAGTTTTCATTTTATCACTCGTACCACGGTGAATGGTTACACACTCGCGAATTTTGGTGTTATTACCAATTTCAACGGTGGTGTATTCATTGTCAAATTTCAAATCTTGCGGAACGACACCTAAAACGGCACCTGGGAAAACTTCACAGTCCTCACCAATGCGTGTCCCGGGATACAATGCGACATTCGAATGAATGCGCGTCCCATTTCCAATAATCACATCCTCGTGAATGACAGCGAATGGATCAATTCGGACGTTCTGTCCAATCTGGGCATCTTTCGAGACCGAGGCTAAGGATGAAATCATTTATTCTTTGTCTTTAATTATTTGTGCGAGCATACTTGCTTCTGAAACAACTTTTCCATTCACATATGCTTTACCACTCATCTCTACTAATCCACGTCGAATAGGAGAGGTTAGCGCCAATTCAAATACAACAGTATCTCCAGGCATGACTTTTTGTTTGAAACGTACATTATCGATTTTCATGAAATACGTCGAATACAAATGTGGATCTTCTACTTTCGTCAAGGCGAAAATTCCACCAACTTGTGCCATTGCTTCGATTTGCAAAACACCAGGGAAAACTGGATTTCCAGGGAAGTGTCCAGTAAAGATGGGCTCGTTCATGGTGATGTTCTTAACGCCAATAATAGAAGAAGGATGGATTTCCATGATTTTGTCCACCATTAAGAAAGGATAGCGATGCGGTAGCATTTGCTCGATGTCTTGGGTGGTGTAGAGCGGATCTTTTGTGAGGTCGAACACCCGACCTGCAAGTTGTTGTTTCTTGATTTGCTCTTTGAGAACTTTGGCAAAGCGCACGTTGCCAGAGTGGCCCGGTCTTGCGGCTAAAATGTGTGCCTTGATGGGTTTGCCAACGAGTGCGAGGTCGCCAACGATATCGAGGAGTTTGTGGCGAGCGGGTTCGTTTTCGCATTGTAACTTACTGGAGTTCAGTACACCAATGCTGTCTGGGCTCACTTGTAGTTTCTCTTTACCCAAAAGCTCTGCGAGCTCATCGAGTTCTGCTTGATTGATGTCTGCGCGGTCTACGAGGACAATAGCGTTATCGAGGTCTCCTCCTTTGATGAGGTTGTTTTTAGCAAGATATTCGAGCTCGCGAAGGAAAACAAAGGTGCGGCAATGTGCGATCTCTTTGTTGAATTCACCGATGTTGTACATGCTGGCGTGT
>JBEDJV010000020.1:0-12367 GCA_041172545.1 Bacteroidota bacterium
GTTTTTGGCATTCCTGGATTACGACTAAATCAATTCACAAATTCCTCTTTCGCCGCATCAAATCCTTTTTATAACCGGATGTGCTCTTCACCATCGATTAGTTTACTAGATGAATTAATGGCGCAAAAAGGGACATTTTTTCAATTATACATTGGACTTGAAGACGTATTGGATTATGCCAAATCAGGCGGGACACATGAAACTTTACCTTCAGAATTGCAATTTCAACAAAACTATGAGCAGGTCATTCAAAACTTAACGGCAGAGGGAGCAAAAGGGGCAATTGCTACCATACCAGATGTCACTATGATGCCTTATTTTACGACAATTCCTTGGAATGGATTAAGCTTAGACAATAGCAACGTGGGAACTTTAAATAGCATTTACAATCCACTTGGATTTTACTTTCAACTAGGTGCCAATCCATTTATGATGGTCGATTCTACTGCAAATATGTTTGCCGTTCGACAGATCCAATCTACAGAATTACTGCTACTCAGCCTTCCTTTAGACTCCGTTAAATGCAATCAAATGGGCGTACTCTTCCCAATTCGGGATGAGTTTGTATTAGATGCAGGTGAACTAAATGTGCTCAGAGGAAAAATTCAAGCATACAATAATTTCATCCGCCAAATCGCACAAACCTACAACTTAGCCCTTGTAAATACGGATCAATTCGTTTCCAACTTAACAGATGGATTTACCTATAATGGCGTGAGCATGAGTGCTAAATTTGTATCGGGTGGAGCCTATTCCCTAGATGGGATTTACTTGAATCCTCGTGGGAATGCTCATTTCGCAAATGCCTTCATCAAGGCCATCAACCAAAAATACCATTCCACAATCCCTGAGGTGAACGCCAATAAATTTGATGGTGTTCGCTTCCCTTAAATCACTAGTACCTATGAAAAAAATTACTTTTATTTTAACTTTCCTATTCAGCGCAACGAGTTTCGCACAATCGCCTTGTAGCAGCGGACGCTATGCCAATGATGTATTTACCAACTTTACAGTCACAAGTGATGTGGTTTACGGACAAAATAACACTTGGAGTGGCGCAGCAAATCAATTGAAACTAGACTTTTACGAGCCAACAGGCGACACAGAACTGGCTAGACCCTTGATTATTTGGGTTCACGGTGGAAGTTTTATCGGTGGATCAAAAACAGACAATGATGTCAAAACATGGTCAGAAAGTTTTGCGAAAAAAGGATATGTGTGTGCAAGTATCGATTACCGACTAGGTTTCTTTCCCTTTGATTCCGCGAATGCTGTAAAAGCCGTTGTTCGAGCTGTCCAAGATTTAAAAGGTGCGATTCGCTATTTCTATAAGGATTGTCAAACAGCGAACCTTTACAAAGTAGATACAAACCATATTTTCATCGGAGGAAGTTCGGCGGGCGCAATTACAGCTTTGCATGTAGCCTATTTGAACGATCCGTGTGAAATTTCCGATTACTTGAGTGCAAGCACAATCAATACACTTGGTGGACTCGAAGGAAACAGTGGAAATCCAGGTTATTCAACGAAGGTCCATGCTGTCATTAATGGATGTGGAGCATTAGCGCGTTACAGTTGGTTGGAAGCAGGTGATATTCCTCTTTGTTCGTTCCATGGAACAGCAGATGGAACAGTGAAATACAATCGTGGAGTAGTAAATCCCGGAACACCATTAATGTACCTAGACGGAAGTCGCATGTTGCACGAACGCGCTTGCGCCGTTGGAGTTGAGAATCAATTTTACACCTTTCCTGGAGCACCGCATGTTCCGTATTTAAGTAATGCAGCCTACATGGATACTAGTATTCGTTTTGTTCGTGACTTTTTAGTGAATCAAATGGGTTGTAGCGAAACAGCGCTTCAACCAGCGAATAATCCAATGCAGACAGCAACACTTTACGCGATTAATTACTGTGATGGAAGCCCAGTTAACGAAGTGTGTTCAACATCTGGATTGTCGGAAGAAAGTATCGATTTGCAACTGTACCCAAATCCAACGAACGGACAACTTAAAATATCCGTGGACGGGGCTCAAATTGAACGATTACACGTCATGGACCTGTTAGGTAAAACACAGCTTTTCATTGAGAAGGTTCAGCAAGAAGAATTTGATTTCAGTCTGTTACCAAACGGAACCTATTTTGTTTCCCTTCGTTTATCCAACGGACAAGAACATATGAGACCATTTATTATTCAACATTAATCATTGCTATGAAAAAAATAAGTATTCTTTTCAGTTTTGCTTTTTACATTTTCACCAATGTATCCGCACAAACATGGAGTGGTGAAGTCGCGCAGATTTTCTACAATAAATGTACGAAATGTCACCATCCGGGCGGGGCAGCTCCCAATTCGCTCATGACCTTTAATGATGTGAGTCCAATGGCGTCCTTGGTCTATCAATGCATCAACACCAATGAAATGCCGCCATGGCCACCGGATAATAACTACCAGCAATATTTGCACAATCGATCTTTGAGTGCTTCAGAAAAATCGACCATTTTAACGTGGCTCGACCTTGGTTTTCCAGAAGGAAATGCAGCGGCGACTCCTCCTCCTCCCGTTTATTCAACTAGTTCAATCTTAGGAAATGGAGATTTGACCGTACAAATTCCAACGTACATGAGTAAGGCAACTTCTCACGATGACTATGTGTGTTTTTCCATTCCAACCAATTTGACGCAAAACCGAACCATCAAGGCAGTTGAAGTCATTCCTGGAAACAGAGAAATCGTGCACCATGCGCTCGTTTATGTTGACCCAACAAGTGTAGAAAGCACGGATACGCTCGATGGAAATTGTGCGAGTCCGAGTAATGCATCCACCAAATTAGTCACCGGATTTACGCCAGGGGCAACTCCCATGATCTTACCATCCGTAGATCCACTTAAATTAGGTATCGACATTGGACCAGGATCGAGTATTTACCTGACTATGCATTATCCCATGGGAAGTTATGGGGCGTTTGATAGCACAAAAGTTATTTTTCACTTTTATCCTGTAGGCACGACAGGCGTCCGGCAAATTTCCGCTGGACCGCTCATAGCGGATAATAACTTTACACTACCCGCCAATCAGGAAACCAACTTAACAGCACAATTCCCCCCGAGCGGAACAGGGCTACCATCCAATTATTCCGTCCTTTCTGTTTTCCCCCATATGCATTTGATTGGAAAGAACATCAAGGCTTATGCTTACAAGCAAAACTTGGATACCATTCCGTTCATCAATGTTCCTAAATGGGATTTCATGTGGCAGGATTTTTATTTTTTCCAACACATGCAAAAAGTTCCAACTGGTTACAAATTAAAGGGAGAAGCCACATTTGACAATACGGTGAATAACCTGAATAACCCGAATAATCCACCGCAAAATGTATACAGTGGATTTAACACGACAGACGAAATGTTTCTGGTATACTTTCATTACCTGCCTTATCAAAACGGTGATGAAAACTACGACTTAAATCAATTTGTCAGTGCAAGTGTAGGAGAATATCTTCCGAACGAATCAGGTTCCATTCAAGTATTCCCGAATCCATTCAACAAAGGCTGCGACATTCACTTACCGGAGGTGCTTGGTGTCAATGATCAAGTGTACTTGTACGCTGGATCCGGTGAATTAATCCGAAAACTCACCAATGTTAATGGTATTCAAGACATCCATTGGGACGGTAAAAATGACCAAGGAATTGAAGTTTCCAATGGACTTTTCTACGTTTCTGCAAGAATTGGCAATCGATTGTTGTCAAAAAAGATAATGAAATTAGATTAATTTGCTCGAATTAACAGAATTTTCATATTTTTGCAACCCTGATGGTCTCATGGCCGAGCGGTTAGGCACCGGTCTGCAAAACCGTCTACAGCAGTTCGAATCTGCTTGAGACCTCTGATAAAAAGCCCTGTATTACGCAGGGCTTTTTTATTTTCCGCCAATTTGTTTTCGCAACGAAACACTTAAGGTTAAGATTCTGTTAAGTTTTTTCGGTTAGATTTATGGATTATCTGCGTTTAAGCATCAGATTAAGTGAATTCGTGTTAAAAAATCGATAAAATGAGGAATGAAGGAAACTTTCTCCCCTCTTGTTAGTTTAGGAAGTAACAAAAGTTTTATATATTTGGCATTCGAAAAATTTAAAAATTAGAAACATTAAAATCTATTTATCATGAACAAAAACAAAAAGACGGCAGGAGGATTTTCAGCAATCGTTTCGTTTCTCGCTATTGCGATTGCATTAGTAGCAGGAGCATTGATTTACAGTAAAGTTTTTGGGGATCCAAGTAACTTCGTTGACAACGATCCAACAGGTGAACCAATGGAAGGTAATTTGTACGGAGTAATCTACAAAGGTGGATTCATCGTACCAATTCTAGTAGCAATTAACTTAATCATTATCATTTTCTCTATTGAGCGTCTTGTTACCTTGCTTATGGCAAATGGAAAAGGAAACACAGATAAATTCATCGCGGCTATCAAAGGTCACATGGATAAAAAAGATTACAAAGCAGCTATTGCACAATGTGACAAACAAAAAGGTTCATTGGCGAACGTAGTTCGTGCTGGACTTGAAAAATACGAGCACGTAAACGGTGATTCAAGCTTGACTAAAGAACAAAAGTTAGAGTCTTTGAAAAAAGAATTAGAAGAAGCAACAGCTTTAGAGTTGCCAATGCTTTCTAAAAACTTGGCTGTTCTTTCTACAAGTGCATCAATTGCAACCTTAATCGGTTTGATTGGAACGGTACTAGGGATGATTCGTTCATTTGCTGCGATGTCAAAAGGTTCGCCAGATACAGCGGCACTTGCAACAGGTATCTCTGAGGCCTTGATCAACACGGCATTCGGTATTACCGCGTCAACGTTAGCAATCATCTTGTACAACTTCTTCTCTACGAAGATTGATACAATGACGTATAGCATCGACGAAGCAAGCTTTACGATTGTTCAAGACTTCTCTTCAAAAAACTAATTGTTGGTCTAACATTTAAAGGAACAAGCAATGCCTAAATTAAAAATACCTAAAAGTTCTCCGTCCATAGACATGACGCCTATGGTGGACTTGGCATTCTTGCTTGTTACATTCTTTATGTTGGCGGCTTCTTTCCGCGCAAGTGAACCCGTTACGGTAAATACACCATCCAGTATCAGTGATAAATTTATTCCTGAAAACGTGATTATGGTGACTATTGACCAAGATGGACGTGTGTTCTTTAACTTGTCAGGAGCTGAAGCAAGACGTGAAATGCTTACAAACATGATAGGTAAGTATAAAATGAGCCTTTCGGAAGAGCAAATCGAAAAGTTCACGTTCATGTCAACATTTGGTTGTACTATGCAAGAATTACCTTCTTACATTGATACAGGTGCGGATGACCGCATTACCTTCCAAACGAAAGGTATTCAAGTGGATTCAACGAAAACAAATGAATTATACGACTGGATTAGTTACGCCGGTACTGCCGCTTTAAACTCTGCAAAAACAGCGTTCGAAGAAGCGAAACTAAAAGGCGAAAGTCCAGATCCGGATGATTTTAAACCGAAATTCATTCTACGAGTTGACTCTAAAACGAAATACCAAAAAGCGGAAGACGTAATCAATGTGTTCAGGGAATTGAACTTAAATAACTTGAATTTCATAACTTCTTCGGAGCTCGCTCCAATAAATTAATCAGACATGGCAGAAATCGCAGAAGGCGGTGGCGGTGGCCACGGCAAAGGTAAGAAAAGAGCAAAGAAAAGTTCGACTCGAGTAGACATGACGCCTATGGTTGACTTGGCTTTCCTACTATTAACGTTTTTCGTCCTAACATCCACTTTTAGTAAGCCTAAAATGTTACCATTAGCGTATCCAGCTAAAGTAGATAAAACAGATATGCCAGAAGGTCCTAAAATGAACAACGGGATTACCTTCTTACTTTCAGAAGACCGAATTTTCTATTACCAAGGTGAATATTACAACAAAGATCACCGAGCTAAAGACGGTTCCGTAACGGAATTAAAAGAGGTTGATTTTGGCACTGGAGAAAAAGGTATCAGAAAATTGTTAGGAAAACTAAATAATTACGTTTTAGTTAAAAAGCAAGGTCTTGATGAAAAACTAAAACGCAAACAACTTAACGATAGTACTTACCTTAAAAAGCTAGACGGACTCAGAGTTGAGAGAGAAGCACTGAAAGTACTGATCAAAACAGATGACGAAGCGTTGTGTAAGAATTTCATTGATCTTGTGGATGAGTTAAAGATTGCAGAAATCGGAGTAATTGCACCAGTTGACATTACACCAGGAGAACTGCAGTTGATGAAAGAAAAACTTAAAAAATAATTCGTATGCAAGTCCTCTATGTCATCGTTGCTTTAGTCACAGGGTTTTCTCTCCTAGACTATTTAACTGCCCGTAAATGGCAGCAAGTAACATCAAACACGAGAAATGAAGTCGTATTTGCTAATAGAAATAAGGCCTATGGCGCTTATGTCCTAAGAAGCAGCTACAACAAGCGTATGGTCATGATTATGGCTGGATTAGTTTTATTCGCAGCTTTATCGTTTGGAATTTCTGAACTCATCAAACGCTTGCCGAAGGAAGAGGTTGAACTTCCTAAAGACAACAGCAAAAACATGACGTTAACTCCGCCGGCAGATGAAGTTCCGCCGCCAGTTACCCCTCCTCCTCCCCCACCTCCAAAATTGGAGCAAATGACGGCTTTCTTGCCGCCAGTGATTGAGGATGATGTTGTGACAGACGTACTTCCAACTCAAGCTGAATTGGAGGAAACACGTGCAGGTGATCAAAATGTCGAAGGTGGTGACGAAGGTTGGGAATTACCAACGGACGAGCCAACTGGTGGACCAGCACTTACACAAACAGTTGTTGAGCCTATCGAAACATGGGTAGAAGTTGAAGCAGAATTTAATGGTGGATACGAGAAATTAAATGAATTTATCAATGATAACATTCGTCCACCAGCAGAAGCAGCAGACCTTGGCGTAAATGGACGCGTAATTGTTCGCTTTGTCGTTGAAAAAGATGGAACCGTTTCTAATGCCGTTGTTGAAACAAAATTAGATGAGTGTCCAGCTTGTGACAAAGAAGCACTTCGCGTAGTAAGCAGAATGCCGAAATGGAAAGCAGCATCGAATGCAGGTCGCGAGGTTCGTACCTATGTACGACTACCGATTAAATTCGAATCTCAATAGGAAGAACCTAATTTATAGATCCCCAATAGAATTTTCGATTGGGGATTTTTTTTGTCAATATGAAAACAAACATCATTCAAAGTATTACCGGTGGACTCGTTGTTGTCGTGGCAATTATTTTTGCTGGGATGCTAGCGCTTAAGGATATCTTACCTTACTTGAACGGCTGGAAAAGAATCACGACCATCGTCGTTTTAGTACTATACGCAAGCTATCGTTTTTCGCGTATTTACAACGACTTAAAAAAAGACAAGCACTAAAACAAAGACATATGAATCGACACATTTTTTTTCTATCACTTTTTTTAGCGGGGACATTCGTCGCGTGTGATTCCCCTCAGAATCCATTAGCCTATGTGAAAGAAACACACGGACGCGGAAAAGCACTTGTCTATGTGGAAGAGTCCTTTAAACCTCTTTTTGAAACGTCGATTTCCACCTTTGAAAGTTTAAATCCGAAAGCAGATATTTCGGTGAAGTATCTTCCCGAAGGAAAAATCATTGACGCTTTCTTTGATGGAAAGGTGAAAACGATTACCATCACGCGTGACTTTACCAAAGCCGAAAAAAAATACCTTAAAAGTAAAAACGTTGAAGTGAGTAGTGACCGTATCGCACTCGATGCTGTGGCGCTAATTGTTCATCCGGAAAATACCGATACCACCATCAGCATTGCTCGGTTGAGAAGCATATTAACGGATAAAAACAGTGTTTGGCCAACATCCAAACAAGCTATTTCGGTTGTATTTGACCAAATGAACTCGGCGAACTTTAATTACATTATGGACATGCTGCAAACGAAAAAATTGGCTACAAATGTCTTCGCAGCGACTTCCAATGAAGAGGTCATTAATTATGTCAAAAAGAACAAAAATGCCATTGGAATTATAGGATTAAATTGGATTTCCAATCAAGAAGATTTTGAGGTACTCAACTTTTTGGATGGTATACACGTGATGGATGTGAAACTAACCGAGGACAGTCCATCTTTCAAACCAATAAACGGTGTTATTTATACCAAAGAATATCCTCTGATTCGCGATGTTTGGATGATTAACAAAGGAAGTAGATCCGGATTAAATTCTGGATTCGTCAACTTTATGATGGGTGAAAAAGGACAAATCATCATTCATAAATCCGAATTAGTGCCGGCAAATAACCCAGTCCGATTGATTCAAATCAATCCGAAATAATAAATCTATATCAATAATCACAGCTTTTTTTTGTCAAACCATAAAACAAAGCTATTTTTGGCAAGCAAATTGATTAGCATAAAAAAACATACAAAATGAAAACCTTATTTTTTATCGGAGCAGCATTTTTAAGTAGCTTGACATTCGGTCAAACTTTGAAAGATGCCATTTACAAAACGGATAACGAGCGTTATGCTGATGCAATTAAAGATTTTGCCGCGTTGGTGAAAGCCGATCCGATGAACGGTGAATTGTACTTTTACTACGGTGATTGTTATTTTGACAAAGGCCTTCTTGATTCAGCTAAAATGATGTGGAACAAAAGTTTCGAAGTAGATAAACTTCGTGCTTTGCCATATGTTGCTGCAGGACGCGTACTTTGGGTCAATGGTAAAAAAGCAGAAGCGAAAATAGAATTCGACAAAGCATTTGCCTTGACAAAAAAAGACAAGTTAAAACGTGCGGAGGTAATTCGTGGAATGGCGAAAATTTTCATTAACTCTGAAGTAAAAGATTACGATCAAGCCCTATTGCTTTTAGAAGAAGCAATCGTTAAAGATCCCAAAAACGAAGACAACCTTTTATTAAAAGGGGATGCGCTTTACGCAAAAACACCAGATAATGCGAGTTTAGCTATTAAGTCTTACTTGGCTGTATTGGACATCAATCCAAAATCTCCTCGTGGTGTTGTACGTGTAGCGAATGTGTACCGAGCTGCACAAAACCAAGAGAAAGCGAATGAAATGTACAAGCAAGCAAAACAAATTGACTCTACTTACGCACCGGCTTACCGCGCGAATGCAGAGTTAAACATGCGTTTCGGTAAGAAAAAAGCAGCCATTGATGATTGGCAAAAATACTTGAAACTGAATAACAATTTGGAAGCGCGTTATTTGTATACAACAGCCCTTTTCAATGCGAAAGAATACTGCGAGGCTATTACCGAAGTGAAAACCTTAAATGCAATGAACTTCTCTAATTTCTATACAGAGCGTATTTTGGCATTCTCTTACTTAGAATGTAATGCGGATAGCACCTCTATTAAAAATGGATTAGATGCTTCCGCTCGTTTCTTCTCAATCGTTCCTGCGAACATGATTAACTACATGGACTACAAAACAAAAGGAGCGCTATTGATGAAAGCAGGTAAGGATTCATTAGGACTCATTGAATACGAGAAAGCAATTGCTGTGAATGAAATCGCTGCGAAAGAATTGACAAGTGAGGTTGCGAAAATGTACTTCAAAGCAAAGAAATTCGACAAATCGATTGAACTTTACACGAAACGTTCGCAATTAGTTGCATTAACTTCAGCGGAAGAGTATGAGCTTGGAAAAGCAATTTATAATGGTCCAAAAGATTATGTATTGGCAGATTCAGCTTTCGCAAGAGTGCTTCGCTTATCACCAAACTACACTCCAGGATACTTATGGAGAGCGCGTTGTAACTATAAATTAGATTCAGCAAATGAGCGTTGGGCAGCACAGCCATATTATGAAAAAATCGTTGAGTTAGTGAAGCCGGAGGAAAGAGCAGCACCGGCTAACAAAAGCATGATGTTGGAGTCTTGTCGTTACTTATGTGACTACTACGCAAAATCTGCGGCGAAAGATTTGGCTAAAACGAAATCATTCTATGAGATCATTTTACAAATTGAGCCTAACGATGCTACAGCGAAAACAGCGCTAGGAATTAAATAAGAACATTGAAAAATAAGCGAAAGGCGGATGAGTGATCATCCGCTTTTTTGTTTAATCAACTTATTTAGCTGAAATTTGATTACCTTTCTTAAAATTATTTTCGAAATGAAATACATTCTGATCATTCCAATATTCCTTTCTTTGTTCGTAGTTTCATGTAAAAAGGATGTTCCCGTACCACCAAACACGAATATCCCAATTGATGATACCTTGAGCGTTATCGATACATTAGGAAAGCTGAAAGTAGACTTGTCAGGAATGCAGAATATGAATGGAACCATCAATTTTGCCTTGTACAACAACAGCTCAAGTTTCAATGATCCAACGCAAGTATACAAATCACTGAGCCTCACTCCAACTGGAGCAAATATGTCTTTTACAATTGATAGTCTTCCCGAAGGTTCTTATGCATTTGGTGTTTTTCATGATGAAAATAACAACCAAGCAATTGACCAGAATTGGTTAGGTATTCCTACAGAAGGCTTTGCTTTTTCAAATAATGCGATGGGGACGTTTGGTCCTCCAACATACGCACAAGCGACGTTTGTCGTACTAAAAAACCAAACACATGTGCAAACCGTTGCACTCAATTTCTATTAACGGTTCATCAATCGAGCCACGTACTTACCAATAATATCGAATTCCAAATTAACCTCATCGCCAACAGCTAAGGAATGGAAATTGGTATGCTCATAGGTATATGGAATGATGCAGACTGCGAACGATTGATCCTCTGAATCAACAACAGTTAAACTAGTACCATTAATCGTTATGGAGCCTTTTTCCACCGTGACGAATTCGGATTGATAGTCAAAACGATAACGCCAGCTTCCATCCTCGTCCGAGATTTCTATGCAACGTGCTAATCCATCCACATGTCCTTGAACGATGTGTCCATCGAGGCGTCCATTTAAGCTCATACAGCGCTCCAAATTGATTTTTGACCCAACTGTCCAGCTACCAAGGTTTGTTTTCTGCAAGGTCTCGTGAATCGCTGTGACAACATGTTGATCTGGACTTAATCCAACAACCGTTAGGCAACAACCATTGTGCGCAACACTTTGGTCAATTTTCAATTCATTGCTTAGCTTGGATTGTATGGTAAAATGTACATTTCCTCCATCTTGGCGGATATCGGTTACCAATCCTATTTCTTCTATAATTCCTGTAAACATCGTGTTCAAATTTACGTGAAAATCGTCATTCCATGGCACGAATGTCCTTCATATTGAATTGCAAATTCGTTTTTCCATTGAATTCGTTTGTTTCAAGTGTATAAGCCATTTCAAAGGACATCCCTTTTAAGGTGTAGGCTTCCTTCTCTGCTAAATTAAATCCAATGGCGTCAAAAGCCAATTTGGAATCCGCCTGAACGACACGTAATTTCAAGTGTTTCTCCTTCAAAATGCGGGCATCCGTCGCGTACAATTCCTTGGTACAAAAAACGGGCTTCATGTTTCCCGGACCGAAGGGCTCAAAGGCATCGATGATCTTTTTAATGCGTGGTAATTTGCCGTTCCAAACCGTTTGAATATCATTCAAGTCAATGTTCATATCAATGGGTTGCAAGGCCTCCAATGCTGCACCATTCAAGCGTTGTTTGACCTCTTGGTCAAAAGCCAAACGAAAAGCATCCAAGTTTTCCTTTGGCATGGTTAATCCTGCCGCGTAATGATGTCCCCCAAATTGAGTCAAATGCTCCTTGCAGGATTCCAGCACCTCATAGAGATTAATCGAACCTACACTTCTGGCAGAACCCGTTAATAGTCCATTTGATTCCGTTAAAACAATCGTAGGACGGTAATGCGTTTCAATAATGCGAGAAGCAACAATTCCCACTACCCCTTTATGCCAATCGCTTTGAAAAACGAGGTTTGTACATTTGGACGAATGTTCTTTATCAGTTGAAATTTGAAGGAGTGCCTCTTCCGTGATTGACTGATCAATGGTACGTCTCAAGGCATTGTCATCGTGAATTTCCTGCGCCAACTGTTTTATTTCTTGGTCATTAGATGACAACATCCAATCCACTGCTGTTTTACCACTTCGGATTCTACCTGCCGCATTTACTCTAGGTGCAATGACAAAAACGACATCTGTTAAACTTAGTGGGAGTTTTTTGCCCGCTAAGGTCAAGAGTTCTTCAAATGCTTTTCTCGGATGTTGATTCAGTTGGATGAGACCGTGGTGGCAAAGAATACGGTTTTCACCCGTTACATCGACAATGTCAGCGCCGATGCTTAGGGCAAGTAAGTCGAGGCTTTCGAAAAGATCATTCAGC
>JBEDJV010000021.1:0-13457 GCA_041172545.1 Bacteroidota bacterium
CTAAGGTAGCGAAATTCCTTGTCGGGTAAGTTCCGACCTGCACGAATGGTGTAACGATCTGGGCACTGTCTCAGCCATGAGCTCGGTGAAATTGTAGTATCGGTGAAGATGCCGATTACCCGCAACGG
Organism: Bacteroidota bacterium; assembly: GCA_041172545.1. Lineage (GTDB taxonomy): Bacteria > Bacteroidota > Bacteroidia > Flavobacteriales_D > Crocinitomicaceae > UBA952. The sequence continues at coordinate 129 of JBEDJV010000021.1, forward strand.
GACGAAAAGACCCCGTGAACCTTTACTATAGCTTCACATTGATATTGGGTAATTCATGTGTAGGATAGGTGGGAGACGTTGAGACTGCATCGCTAGGTGTAGGTTAGTCGTCCTTGAAATACCACCCTTGAATTATCTGATGTCTAATCCGTCCAAGACGGAGACATTGTGTGGTGGGTAGTTTGACTGGGGTGGTCGCCTCCAAAAGAGTAACGGAGGCTCCTAAAGGTACCCTCAGCACGCTTGGTAACCGTGCGTAGAGTGTAATGGCATAAGGGTGCTTGACTGAGAGACCGACAAGTCGATCAGGTAGGAAACTAGAGCATAGTGATCCGGTGGTTCCGCATGGAAGGGCCATCGCTCAAAGGATAAAAGGTACTCCGGGGATAACAGGCTGATCACTCCCAAGAGCTCACATCGACGGAGTGGTTTGGCACCTCGATGTCGGCTCGTCACATCCTGGGGCTGGAGAAGGTCCCTCTCTATCTGTTGTGGGCGTTAGAAATTTGAGAGGACCTGCCTCTAGTACGAGAGGACCGGGGTGGACATACCTCTGGTGTACCTGTTGTGGCGCCAGCTGCATCGCAGGGTAGCTATGTATGGATGAGATAAGCGCTGAAAGCATCTAAGCACGAAACTCGCCTCAAGATGAGATTTCTTTTAAGGGCCGTGGAAGACTACCACGTTGATAGGCTAGAGTAGTACTAATTACCCGTAGACTTACTAACTTGTTACTTCTTATTTATTACTACTTCAATCGTCCGATATATCAAAAATATTAGACTTATCTTTTTAAGTCAACGTTTTTGGGTGTTTATAGCAGCACGGTCCACCTCTTCCCATTTCGAACAGAGAAGTTAAGCCTGCTTGCGCTGATGGTACTGTCCTTTTGAGGATGGGAGAGTAAGTCGACGCCGATTTTAGAAACCCTGGTTCGCAAGAATCAGGGTTTTTTTATGCCCAAAAACTTAGAACATCCTTTTGAGGATGGGAGAGTAAGTCGACGCCGATTTTAGAAACCCTGGTTCGCAAGAATCAGGGTTTTTTTATGCCCAAAAACTTAGAACAGGAATGAAATTACTTCCAAAAGTACTGCTCATAAATCGCGTGTACGATTTTAATTGGACGATCGTGCTGTTTTAAACGAATCTAGAGGCATAGGATATGGGTTTATTTGGGTTATGCAGACTCTTATTCGTAGAATGGAGTAAGTTAAAACCTTTCCAGAAGATTTTTCAAAGCGGTTGTTGGGTCAAAAAAAACCACCGAATGGTGGTTTAAGTTTTTATTGTGCAGTTCCTATTAAGAAAATAGCAGGAATCTTTCCAATATCATATGCTTTTTCGCGCCAATCTTTAACGGTCATAGTTTTGATTTGCTCTGTGAGCAAGGTTACATTGGAAGCAATACAAAGTAATGTGTTGTCCCCTAAGTCATTTAACATATCCTCGAGAACGTGCATGTTCCGAAAAGGGGTGTCCATAAAGATATGTGTCTTTCCGCTTCTCTTTGTATCCATTTCAAAGTCTTTCAACTTTTTAATACGTTCTTTTCTCTCACGTGGTAAATATCCGTGAAATGAAAATTCTTGTCCAGAAAACCCACTAGCCATTAATGCAAGAAGAATGGATGAAGGACCAACAAGTGGAACTATTTTAATGTTTTGAGTATGTGCAAGAGCAACTAATTCTGCTCCGGGATCAGCAACTCCAGGACATCCTGCTTCCGAAATAATTCCAATGTTCTCACCTTTAATTAAAATCAAAAGTATTTTCATTAATTCAGACTCCTTAGTGTGTTTGTTGATAATGAAAAACTGAGAATCATCAATTGGAAATGTTCGGTCCATCTTTCGTAATAATCTCCTAGCTGACTTAATTTCTTCTACGGCAAAATAGCGCAAACTAGTAGCAATTTTTTGTACGTCTGCAGGTAATATATCTGAAACAGATTCACCGCCTAATGTGTTGGGTATTAAATAGATATTACCTAATTGTGCCATTTTTAATTTTCCTTATCACCACGTCTGTGGCATGATCTAATAATGTGTATACCTCTTGAAAGTCAGCTTGAGATCCGTAGTATGGATCTGGAACACCTTGATTCTTTCCAGGATTTATTTCGTTTAATATTAATTCCACTTTGTCCTTGTCTGCAGTGTTTCTGGCAAGACGAAGAATGTTTTTTTGATTTTCTTCATCCATTGCATAAATTTTATCAAATGCATCGAAGTCTGCTATTACGAATTGTCTTGCTCGTAAATCATCTATGTTAGTAAGATTCGTTTTGGCAGTTTGACACATTCTGATATCAGGTTTTTTACCAATGTGATAATTAGCAGTTCCTGCCGAATCAACGAAAACATCGAGATTTTCTTCCATCACTTTACGACGCAATAATCCATCAGCCATTGGAGACCTGCAGATATTTCCTAAACATACCATGAGTATGCGTGTCATGAAGTGAATTTGATAAGTAAACTGAACTTATTGAATCGTGAGCTTTTTCTCTAATTCTTCTAAATAGTGACGGAATTGTTTGTCCGTTTCGGATAAATTCACAACCGTTCTACATGCGTGTAGTACCGTTGCATGATCTTTTCCTCCACAATGTGCTCCAATATTCGCCAAAGAAGACTTCGTCATTTTTTTAGAGAAATACATGGATATTTGACGTGCCTGAACAACTTCACGTTTACGTGTTTTTGATTTCAGCATTTCAATCGGTAAATCGAAATAATCACAAACCACTTTTTGAATGTATTCAATGGATACCTCACGAGCTGTACTTCTCACAAATTTATCCACCATCTGTTTCGCTAAATCTAGGGTAATGGCTTTTTTGTTCAAGGATGCTTGAGCAAGTAAAGTGTTTAATGCACCTTCAATCTCTCTTACATTTGTATTGATAGAATAAGCCAAATACTCTACAACTTCACGTGGCAATTCAATTCCACTTCCGTACATTTTCTTTTCAAGAATAGCAATACGCGTTTCTAAATCTGGCGTTCCTAAATCCGCAGAAAGTCCCCATTTGAAACGGGACAACAATCGTTGTTCCATCCCTTGCATTTCCACTGGAGCTTTGTCTGATGTTAAGACAATTTGCTTTCCATTTTGGTGCAAGTGATTGAAAATTGAGAAGAAAACATCTTGCGTACGCTCTTTACCGGCGAAGAATTGCACATCGTCTATGATCAATACGTCGATCATTTGATAGAAGTGTACAAAATCATTCGTTGTTTGATTCTTGATAGCATCAATGAATTGATGAGCAAATTTTTCCGACTGTACATACAAAACCGTTTTGTTTGGGAAATTGTCTTTTATGGAAATACCAATTGCATGTGCAAGGTGCGTTTTTCCTAGACCAACTCCTCCGTACAACAAAAGGGGATTGAAAGCTGTCCCACCAGGCTTGTTGGACACAGCGTATCCTGAAGCTCGTGCAAGACGGTTACATTCACCTTCAACAAAATTCTCGAAAGTGAAGTTTGGAATTAAATTAGATTCAATGTTTACTTTTTTCAATCCGGGAATAATAAACGGATTGCGAATTTGTTTCTCGTTTACGTTAATCGGAAGATTAACAGGTGCATTTTTCAAATTACTTGAATTGTTCGCTGGAATTTTCACCGTATACGGATTAGACGTACGTGAATTGTTTTCCATGACAATGCTATATTCTAAACTTCCCTCTGATCCAAGTTCTTTTTTAACAACTTTTCTCAATAAAACAATATAGTGTTGCTCTAACCATTCGTAAAAGAAATGCGAGGGCACTTGAATCGTCAATACATTATTCTCTAATTTCGTAGGAATGATTGGTTCGAACCAAGTTTTAAACGCTTGCAATGAAATATTATCTTTAATAACTTTCAAACAGGCATCCCATGCCGCTTCGTGACTTATACTCATAGTTTTTAACATAATCTTATTTACACTTGCTTACAATTTGAGAGAGATTTCTCGAATTGTGTCTTGAAATAAAGAGAGAACAAATATTTACATAAAAAAGTTAAAAAAAAAATCAAACACCCCTTGATTATTTAATTTATTTTACATGTATCGATAATTTTTTGTTTTCCCTGAAATATCCTCGAGGCCATAGCTAAATTACGATTCTTTCCCTCGTTTTACAAATGAATCGATTGATTTTTTAATTTCGTTCTATGAAGGAAAAAAACGCAAAAAGAACGTTTTCAACAAAACTCAGAGTCCGTTATAGTGAAACTGACAAAATGGGCTTCTGTTATTATGGAAATTATGCTCAGTATTTTGAGGTTGCACGTGTCGAAGCTCTTCGCGAATTAGGAATTGTTTATAAACTTCTGGAAGAAAATGGAATTTTATTACCAGTTACAGAATTTCATATTCGTTATCTACAAGCGGCGAAGTATGATGATCTTTTGGAAATAAAAACGGTCATCACCAAAACACAAGGGACACGTATTTATTTTCACTACGAAGTATGGAACGAGGATGGTATTTTATTGAATGATGCAGAAACGACGCTTGTTTTTATAGATGCACATTCCATGAAACCAATTCCAATCCCTACATTTGTTTTAAACATTCTTCAAAATGAATAGTCCAAAGGCTAATTTTTCTTTTCAATTGTGGGATTCTTCGGTTATTCCTAATAAGTATTCTCCGCGTATTGGTGAAGTGCGAATCGGCGACTATTTGCAAACACAAGTCCTTTCTGATGCCAAATATGTAATCATTGGTATTCGGGAATGTTGTGGGCCCTTGGCGAATAATGGTCGATCAGGCGCGCAATTCGCTTTCCCAGCATTTGTGACATCGTTTTTGAACACACAAGTTCATGATCATTATCCGAAAGAATCCATTTTTATTTTGGGTGAAGTAGTAGAGGTGGATGAAGATGCGAAAGAAAAATTATCTGATAAAGTGTCTGAGTTAGATGGCTTCTTAGAGCATATTTTAGATGCCTATTTAGACGCAAAGCAAATTCCAATTTTTGTCGGGGGTGGACATAACAATGCCTTGGCTTTAATACGTTGGTCCGCTCGAACTAAAAAGACAGCGGTCATAAACTTAGATGCACATGCCGATTTAAGATCAACGGAAAAACGACATAGTGGGAATTCCTTTTCGACGGCCATAGAAGAAGATTCGCTATTCCATTACTCAGTGCTCGGATTACATGAAGCATATAACAACGGTTTCATACGAGAGGCATTGAAAAGTGATCGCATATTCCATTCATTTTATGAATCATACCTTTTTGATCGAAAGGATTTGTCGGAAGATCTGTCAAACATCCTGCGTCATTTTCATTCGGATACACAAGTTGGACTAGAAATCGACATGGATTCGATAGCATATATGCCAAGCAGTGCGTTGTCTCCTAGCGGGTGGACTCTTGATCAAGTTCGTCAATTTATCCAACTCTTTGCGAAAACACAAAAGCATATTGCGTATTTGAATCTTACCGAGGCGGCTCCCAGTACTGATGCCGATGCGCTCATCGTGGGAAAAGCCTTGAGTTACCTCGTGCGTGATTTTACTGGAATTTAAATCCTTCCGTAGCTTTCGCTTTTTCTACATTTTCAAGACTGACAACGCCATCTGTCGTGCATCCTTGTGGACTCATAGCTCTACTTACTGTATAGTTAAATCGGATATAGATTCCATCTTTTTTGAATTTGCTTTCTAGATTCACCGGATAGATTGTGTGAAAATCAACCATGCTAGATTTGCTAAATACACCTTCAATACTTACGTAAATCGGACAAGCCTCATTTTTTGAGATGTGCACTTTTCCTAAATAAGATCCTTTAAGTTCAAATTCATCCGGAGTCATTTTACATGGAGTCGTCTTGCACGAAATTCCAATTAAAAAAATAAGTAGTGAAAACAAGGTGATTTTCATAGTTGATTTTTAACAAATATAAAAAAAGAGGCCCATTAAGAGCCTCTTTAAAATCAACCTGTAGCAAAGTTAATTCAGTAATTGTGTAGTTCTAACGGGCGTTTTATGAATTTGTTTCATAAAAATTAACATTTATCCTTTGATAAAGATCTTGACAGGTAAATTTCGACAAGCAACTACGGAATATATTTGCCCTTGTATGCATGCGACATCGTCTATCCAAGCTTTAGTTCAACTCATCGACGACCCAGATGAGTCTGTCTTTGAACATGTGCGTGACCAACTCGTGAAAATTGGTTCCGAAGCCATTCCTTTTTTGGAGAATTCTTGGGAGACAGATTACTATGGACTACTATTTCAAAACAGAATTGAAACGATTATTCGCGACATTCAATTTGAAGAAGTGAAATCTAAACTGCTAGCTTGGGTTCAATCGACAGAAAAGGATTTACTCCAAGGGGCTATTATCGTTGCGAAATACCAATATCCAGGTTTAGACGAGTCTAAAATACATGAGTCCCTACAAATGATCAGACGTGACATTTGGCTCGAATTAAATGACAATCAAACGGCTTTCGAGCAAGTGAAAATATTTAATAGAGTATTTTTTGGCTTGCATCATTTTCAAGGTGACAACAAGAATTTTCATTCATCAGTTAATTCCTACATTAATGCCGTACTCGAGTCTAAAAAAGGAAATCCACTTAGTCTCTGTTTGATCTATAGCATCATTGCACAATCATTGGATTTGCCTATTTACGGTGTTAACTTACCGAATCACTTCATTTTGGCCTATATGGATGCCAAATACTCGAGCTTTGCCATCAATGAGCAGAATGAATTCGGCGTTCTTTTTTACATCAATGCGTTTTCCAAAGGAAGTATTTTTGACACCAATGAAATCAAAGACTTTCTAAATGGATTAAATTTGAACCATCATCGAGAGTACTTTGAACCGTGTTCGAATACCTCTATCATCAAACGCATGCTCACCAATTTGATCTCATCCTTTCAACAAGTAGGCAACATTGAAAAGGTGGAAGAGTTGAAAACATTGAGAGAATTAGTTTCTTAAGCAGTCCTAACTTTAGGCTATTCTTGCTATTTTTGGATAAAAGAAAATATGTCCTATTCATACTCCGTTGAAGAGCGTTTTTTGCGCTATGTTCAAATAGACACCACTGCAGATCCAAACGCGACAAGTTTCCCATCATCCGAAAAACAAAAGGATTTGAGCAGATTACTTGTAAGCGAATTACAGCATTTAGGACTTGAGGATGCAGAAATGGATGAATGGGGATATGTTTTTGCGACGCTTCCATCAAATTCTGACCGGACAGATCTACCAACAATTTGTTTTTGTTCACACATGGACACGGCTCCGGATTGCAGCGGAACAAATGTAAAGCCAATTGTACACCGTAAATATAACGGCGATCCCATTGTACTTCCCGATGATCCAACTCAAGTCATTACAACCGATCGACACCGTTACCTAGCATCTAAAATTGGTGACGATATTATTACAGCGAGCGGCTTGACACTCTTAGGTGCTGACGATAAAGCCGGGATTGCCATCATCATGGACTTCGCGCAGTTTATTCAACAAAATCCGCAAGTGAAACATGGGCCTATTCGCATTCTATTCACTCCTGATGAAGAAGTGGGCAGAGGCGTGGAGCACTTAGACATGAAACGATTAAACGCGGATTATGGCTATACCTTGGATGGTGGTCCGTTGGGAGATATTGAGGATGAAACCTTCTCAGCTGATGCAGTGAAAATTACCTTTCATGGTGTGAGTGCACATCCTGGGTACGCGAAGAATAAACTGATTCATTCGATGAAATTAGCGGCTTCACTTATTGATGCTTTGCCAAAGGATTCTTGGTCGCCAGAAACAACGTCAGGACGTGAGGGATTTGTTCATCCAGTTTCCATTGAAGGTGGACTAGAATCCACAACAGTTCAATTCATTATCCGTGATCACGACACATCGAAATTGGCTGATTATGAACAACGATTGAAGGAGATGGCGGCATCCGTTGTTGCAGCGCATCCAGGAGCAACTATGGATTTTCATGTTTTTGAACAATACAGAAACATGAAGGAAATCTTACAAGACTTACCCTTCGTCACAGATTATGCTGTTCAAGCGATGAAAAATGCAGGAATTGAACCTAATCGTGCCATTATTCGTGGTGGTACAGATGGATCAAGGTTATCTTTCATGGGTTTACCTTGTCCAAATATCTTTACAGGTGAAATGGCCATCCATTCCCGACATGAATATGTGAGTATTCAAGATATGCAAAAGGCAGTGGATACCTTGGTAGAATTGAGTCAAATCTGGGAAAAACATCACTAATGGACCACAAACTCCTTTTAAAGGATATCAAAAACAAGAAGTTTGAAAAAATGTACTTCCTTCATGGGGAGGAGGCATACTTTATCGACATGCTTTGCGACGCCATCATGGAGCATGCCATGGAGGAACATGAACGAGATTTCAATCAAACCATTCTTTACGGAAAAGATGCTGAACTTTTATCTTTAATCAGTGAACTGAAAGCATATCCAATGATGTCTGAGAGAAGACTGGTTGTATTAAAAGAAGCTCAGGATTTCAGGAATATGGACGGATTAGAGCAGTATGCCGAGAATCCGTTAGATACAACAATCTTTGTCGTTTGTCATAAGTACAAGGCTTTTGATGCGCGAAAAAAAGTACTGAAATCGTTCGCGAAAAATGGAACCATTTTCAAATCGGATAAAGTAAGAGAATACCAATTGGCAGATTGGATTCAACAGTATGTGAAGTCAACTGGATTTGGAATAAATTCAAAGGCTAGTATGTTATTAGCTGAGTTTTTAGGAACAGATTTAGGTCGTATCGTAAAGGAATTAGAGAAATTAGCCATCCTCCTTCCAGCGGGCACTACGATTGATGAAACACACATCGAATTAAATATTGGAATTTCAAAGGATTATAATGTTTTTGAATTTGTGAATGCGATTTCCGCACGAAACACGGAAAAAGCGTTTAAAATCATTCAGTATTTTGAATACAATCCGAAAGCTGCAGATTTAACGGTGATCATTTCTAACTTATTTAAGTTTTTCTCTCAAATTATGCGGATTCACTTTTTACCGAATAAATCGAGGGAAGCGGTTGCCCAAACAATCGGTGTTCATCCGTTTGTTGCTGGTGAATTGCTTCAAGCAAAAAACCAATATGATCCTAGGAAGATTGCTGCAGCGATTGAATTACTGCATCGCTTCGACTTGAAGGCTAAAGGTGTTGGAAGTTCAAGTATGAGTCAGGGCGAATTGTTAAAAGAATTGACCTACCAAATCCTACATTAATGCATTTGTTTTACGCACCGGAAATAACGTATTCTTGCCTCGAATATACACTTACGGAGGAGGAGTCCAAACATTGTGTTCGCGTACTTCGCTTGAAAAAAGGTTCAACCGTTGAATTACTCAATGGCAAAGGACTTTCTGCAATTGCGGAAATCGATGACGATCATCCTAAAAAATGTAGGTTACGCATAGTGAGTTCAGAGTTTTTACCGCGTGCTTCGCAGGAAATCCATTTGGCTTTAGCTCCAACTAAAAACATGGATCGCCTGGAATGGCTAGTGGAGAAAGCGACGGAAATTGGCTTAACGAAACTAACCTTTCTCAAATGTGATCACAACGAACGAGGTCAATTGAAATTGGATCGTTTAGAGAAAATTGCCATCTCTGCGATGAAACAGTCCAAGCGTTATTATTTACCAGAAATCACGGAATTAATTCCTTTTAAGTCGTTTGTTGAGGAGTATCCGAATGGATACATTGGACATTGTTACCCAGCAAATAAGATTGGATTGGACACCATTTCGGAAGCGAAAGTGTTTTTAATTGGACCCGAAGGTGACTTTTCAGAAAATGAGGTGAACATCGCTTTATTGCATGGTTATCAAGCAGTAAGTCTTAGTGATTTTAGATTGAGAACGGAAACGGCCGCACTTATTTCGGTGATGAAATTAAGTTTGATTTAAGCCTTTCTAATGTATTTTTTTACGGTAAAGGAAGCCTCGTGCTGAGCATCTTTATCCTGTTCAAAAATCACTTGATTTTCCCATTTATCTTCATCAAAATGAGGGAAAAACGTTTCTGCGTCATAGCGGTGATGAACATGTGTAATGTACATTTCATCCAAGATATCTGATTCTAATGCCATGCGGTATATTTCACCACCTCCAATAATAAATACAATGCGTTCGGTCTCGTCTTCGAAATGTGCAAGACATTCCTCCAACGAATGGAACACCAAACAATTGGCTGCGCTAAAATTCTCGTTCCGCGTTAAAACGACATTCAAACGATTTGGGAGTGGACGGTATTTCTCAGGAATACTATCGTAATTCTTACGACCCATCACAACAATTTGTCCTTGTGTTGTGTCCTTAAAGAATTTCATATCCTTTGGCAAATGCCACATGAGGTCATTGTTCTTCCCAATCCCTCTTTCGGAGTCCATCGCAACGATGAGTGCAGTTTTCATTAGATGGCTACCGCAGCTTTAATGTGAGGATGTGGATCGTAATTACACAATTCGAAATCATCGTAGGTGAAGTTAAATAAGTTTTTCACCTCTGGATTTATTTTCATGGTTGGTAAGGCTCTGAAATCTCGAGTCAGTTGCAACTGTGCTTGTTCGATGTGATTTGAGTACAAATGCGCATCCCCTAAGGTATGAACGAAGTCACCGGCCTCTAATCCGCAAACCTGCGCCATCATCATCGTTAACAAAGCATAGGATGCAATGTTAAACGGAACACCTAAAAAAGTATCCGCACTACGCTGATACAATTGACAACTTAATTTCCCATCAGCCACATAAAACTGAAAGAACGCGTGACATGGAGGCAAAGCCATTTTATCAACTTCTCCTACATTCCATGCGGAAACAATGATTCTTCGTGAATCGGGATTGTTTTTTATTTGGTCAATAACTTGCGTGATTTGATCGATGTGTCTTCCATCTGCTGCTGGCCAACTTCTCCACTGCGATCCGTATACAGGACCTAAATTTCCGTTTTCATCTGCCCATTCATCCCAAATGGAAACATTGTTGTCTTTCAGGTATTGAATATTCGTATCTCCTTTCAGAAACCACAGCAATTCATGAATGATCGAGCGTAGATGTAATTTTTTAGTTGTCAGACAAGGGAATCCTTCTTGAAGATTATAACGCATCTGATAGCCAAATACAGAGATCGTTCCAGTACCTGTTCGGTCCTCTTTTTTAACGCCGTGATCAAGAATGTGCTGAAGTAAATCGTGGTATTGTTTCATGTGAACTGAAGATTAGCGCTAAAATAGCCAAAATTTTACTTTTGACGTCAATTCATTGTTCATTTCCAATGGATTTTAGAAATCAGTACAATCCAAAGGAAATGTTTATTTTCGTGTATGAAATGGGTATTCGCTTTTGTATTTATAAGTCTATTTGTAGAAAATGCTGCTGCACAAACCGTTCGGGTGAAACGCAAATATTGCAAGACTTATCAAGGAGACATTCCAACGTATAGTGCAATGCTAGGGCAAGAAATTGTGAAAGTTTCGTCCGAGCAAATCGACATTCAAGTGAAAAAGGACAGCCTGTATGTCACCATCGGAAACACACAGATTTCGGGAGTTTATGCTGCTCAAAAGTCAACAAATCCAGATGAAATCGTATTGACCATTCCAAGAGAAAATTCAGGAATTGAGGAACGTATTGTACTGAATACAGCGAAAAAAACCTTGTTACGCAAAGGCGTATTCCCTCAGCCTGATGCGCTTTTACTGCGGGTGAAAAAATCAAAAGGGTAGCCAAAGGGTAAAGGTGGTTCCTTTTCCTAGTGTACTCTTTACATCAATTTTTCCGTGATGTGCTTCGATGATGAGTTTGACATAAAACAAGCCCAAACCAAATCCTTTCACGTCATGTACATTTCCCGTTGGAACACGGTAAAATTTATCAAAGATCATTTTTAAATTCTCTTTTTTAATCCCAATACCGTTATCCGAAATTTCAATGGAAAGGCCATTTTTATCGTTCCTTGTTTGGATGTGAATCATGGCTTTTCCGTCACAATATTTGATGGCGTTATCAAGCAGGTTGTAAATGACATTTGTGAGGTGAACAGAATCTGCTTGTATTTCAAAGTTTTGAGCGTCCAAATCAATGGTAAGTACACCGCCAATTTCGGTTTGATTAAACTCAAAATTTTCTTTTACTTCGGAGAGTAGATCGTTTACATTGAATCGTTCTTTATCCAATACAACTTGGTCCTTATCCAATTTAGCAACATTCAATACACGCTCGACCTGATTTTCCAAGCGCTTATTTTCTTTAAAAATAATGCTTGCGTATTTGCGGATCTTCTCTTGATTCTCTTCTGCTAAATCCATTCGCATCAACATTTCACTGGAAAGACTTATCGTAGAAATGGGTGTTTTTAATTCGTGCGTCATGTTGTTAATGAAGTCCGTTTTCACTTCAGAAAGCTTCTTTTGACGAATGATAATGCCCAGACTGAATGCAAAGAAAACAATCACGAACAGGATGATGATCACGAGATATACCCACGGTGAAACGAAGGAGGCAGCTTCAATTGGTTTTGGTTTTACATTTGGAAAATAAACGGTGAAATAGTGCCCGTCTTTGGTGAGATTCAAGGATTCCGGTGTGAGTCCTGGAAGTCCGTGTTTGGAATCGGCATACAACGAATCTTTTGTGAATTTGATGAGATTCCCTAAAACAATTGAATCGGTAAAGCAATCGTAAATACCGTAGACAAAATCTTGGTGAATGTTCTGATGATACAGTTCTTTTTTTAATAAGGTTTCCAGGTAAAATGGCTGTAACTCTTCGTTGAAATCAACAGTGAAGTGATTGCTTTTAATTTGCTTAATCGCACCGTATAAATCGGTGTGATCTGGATGATTAGTTGAAATTTGTTCCAATACTTCTCTCAGCGCGCTATGTGCTTGCTGTGAAAACTCGCGTAGATTTAAACTGTCTTCTTTTTCTTGAATGGCGATGTTTTTCGCCTGCATTTCCACCGTACTGCGCATCCATACGAATTGTACAAGCAGGATACTAAAAATGGAAACGAGTCCAAGTATGACTACAGAATTAACGGTCCAGCGATTCATCTGAACAAAGTTACTTCTTTCAACCGAATATCAAAAGTCAATTAAATCCTTGCACGCCGTTAACGGTGGTATATTTAAGGACATTCTTTTTTTCTGGATGAATACGAGCAAACGCAGATTGAACGGCTAACGTTCCCTCATGGAATCCGCAAAGAATCAATTTTAATTTATTCTCATACGTATTCACATCTCCAATGGCATAAATTCCTGGAATATTCGTTGAGTAATCCAAGG
>JBEDJV010000022.1:0-13269 GCA_041172545.1 Bacteroidota bacterium
CTGTATCATCCTAAAAAAGGTTGACTGGTTAGACCAAAGATAATGAACCCTTTTCAATAACAAGAAGAGGGTTCTTTTTTTTCCATGTTTTAAGTTTTATTTTATTCTGTAAATGTGCTTTATTAGGAGTTAACATTCCGATAGAAGTATGAAGTCTTAAATGATTGTATGCATTAATAGATTGCTGAACTTGTTTTTTCATTCTAAAGTAAGACTCAAAGTTAATATCGAGCATAAACTCATCTTTAAGGATTCCGTTAACTCTTTCTGCCACTGCATTTTCGTATGGATCCGAGTTTTCAGTCATACTAATAGATATTCCGTTTTCTGACAATAAAGCCGTGTATTGTGAACTACAGTATTGAAGCCCTCTATCGGAATGATGAATAAGTTTGTGATCGTAAATCCTATGCAAAATCGCTTGTCTTAGAGCATTTAACGTTGTTTCAGCTTGTAGATTGTCCGCTAATTGGTAACCTACAATTTTTTTTGAATAAGCATCTGTAATCAAATGTAAATAGTAATGCTTCTTTTTCATCATCAGATAAGTGATATCTGCAACCCAAACCTGTTCTGGCATGCAAATTTCTATATCCTTGATTAAATTCGGATATTTACGCATCCAATGCTTTGAGTTAGTTGTTTTATGGTATTTTCTCCTCGTTTTTATTAATAAATGCTCCTCTCGTAGAAAATCAAATAACTTATCTCTACCTATTTTCATTCCTTGTGATTTGATTTGGGAACTCAGCATTGAATGTAATTTCCTTCCACCTGTCTTAGGTAGCGTAACTCTAACACCCATGACCATTTTCTTTAATGCAACTACATCTGATGTTGAATTTGGTTGAATCGACCTCTTGTAAAATGATTGTTTACTAAAACCAAACAGCCTACATAATTCGGGCACCGTTAACTTGCCTTCAATTGCTATTTCTTTGACTGCTTGGTGCCATACTTTTTTACAATCTTAATATGAAGTTCTTTTTCTGCTATGTTGATAAATTTACGATAAGCATCAAGTTCTAATTCTTTTTGACGCAGTTGCTCTTCAAGTTCCTTGATTTTTTGCTGGGTTGGATCTTTCATCGGTCGACCTATTACATTCTGATCCTTGTACGTTAATTTACCAAATTGTTTACACCACCTCGGAAGACAACTGTTTCCAGCTATTCCATATTTCCGCTTTAAACCCGCCTTTGTGTTTAAACCGCTTTCTAATTCCTTTACAACCTGACGTTTAAATGCCTCACTGTAGATTTGTGGGGGATTTGACTTTTTGACTTTTTCCTTTTTATTTGACATATAATTGAATTTATAGTCAACTTTTTCTAGGACGAGACAATCATATTAAAAAGCCCAGACAAGATAATCGTCCGGGCTTTTTTATGCAATAAACTTTCGGCGGATTAATCCTCCTTCCAGTTTTCTTTTGATTTTGTGTATGGAATTGGAACCGCATCTAATTTCGCTTGAAGGACTTGAACGCGCTTCATCACCTCATCCAATTTGCTTCGAAGTTCAGTGTATTCCGCTTCAACGATTGACTTGTTCGCTTTGTGCGTATTGCTTACACCCGCGGTATTGTCGTACAATTGATATTCTACCATGCCTAAACGTGATTGAATACTTGGAGCAACTTCAAACTCATGTGCCGCACGAATGCCATCGCCATTCATTAATACATTGCAATCGTACATGATGGCTTTCAAATCCTTAATTTCTTTCAATAAACTCATGTCCGTATTTGGATAGTTCATCACTGCTTTTTCGATTAATTCCAATTCATCATTGGTTTCATCCATCAATCTATTCGCACCAGAAACTTTTCTGTTTAACTCCGAAACCTCCGATCTAAACGCTGCTAATTCTTGCGGATTTTTCGCTACCAATGTTTGGTTGTTCAATGCTTTTACTTCGAAAGCCGTTTTCGCAACTAGCTCCTCTACCGTTCCATTTTTTACCAACGATACACTTACATAGTACGTACCTGGAGCAACTAAGAAGCCATTCCCTCCTGAACCAATTGGATTGGTTGCATTTGAGCGCAGGTTCCATACGGTACGTGAAATTCCTTTTGACGGACTTCCAGCCATGCGACGAACCTCTTTTCCACTTGCATCTGAAATGATCCAAATTATCTTCGCTGCATCCTCTAATTGTTCTTTTTTCAAATCGTCAAAAGACGGATAAGCAACATCCTTTTTATCTTTCTCTAACGCTTGCTCTTTTTCCTGACGCGCATCTTTCAACGATTTGTACTCCTCTTTTAAATGCAAAGTAAATACCGCACCAAAAGAAGGATTTTCAGAAGCCCACATATTGTGACCTTGGAAACCAGTTCCATCTAATCCAAGTGGATCGGCAGGAACATACGAAAGTGCATCTTTTACAGGAAACAAATGTGCTTTCTTGTCTAAATTGACTTTCGATAATGAACGCAACGGGGTGTAGTTATCCAAAACATAGAACCCACGTCCAAATGTTGCCGCAACCAAATCGTTCTCGCGTTTTTGAATATCTAAGTCATACACCGCAACGGTTGGTAAACCTGCTAATTTCGTCCAATTTAAACCACCGTCATTGGTAAAAAACGCTCCAAACTCTGTCCCAACAAACAATAAATTCGGATCAACATGGTCTTGTTTCAAACAGTATGAATTTCCTCGAACTGGCAGATTGGAGGTAATGTTTACCCACGTTTTTCCTTTATCTGAAGAACGCAAAACGTACGGTTTAAAATCTCCAGATCGTTGTGTATTAAAAACGGCAAATACCGTGTTTTCATCGTGTAATGATGCCGTCAACATATTCACACGAGCGTTCACAGGAACTCCTGGGAATGTTCCATATTTACTCCATGTTTGACCATCATTTTCGGAAACTTGGATTAATCCATCATCTGTCCCGACGTACAACAATCCTTTTTTCTTCGGTGACTCATCCAATGCGACAACGTTTCCGTAAATGGTCGTAGATGCATTTTTCATCACGGCGTCAATCGTCCAAACTTGCTCCATTACTTCGATTTCATTTCGATCGATTTGCTGGGTTAAATCCGGTGAAATCGTTTGCCAATCATCTCCGCGATTGGAGGACTTAAACAATTTATTTGCTGCAAAGTACAATGTAGATGCATCGTGCGAGGAAACGATCAGCGGTGCATCCCAATTCCATCGATATGCAGGCTCTCCTTTTCCGGACATTGGTTGAATCGGAACTTTCTCTCCTGAAGCACGATCGTAACGAACAATCCAGCCATATTGCGCTTGTGCATACGTAATGTTCGGATTAGACCAATCGGTAGCGGATTCAAATCCATCTCCTCCATTCGTAATAAACCAATCCGAATTCAAAATTCCTGCAGCGTTATTCGTTGCCGCTGGTCCTCCCATTGAATTATTATCTTGTGTCCCACCATAAATATTATAGAATGGAGTCGCATTATCCGTCACTGCTTTATAGAATTGAATAATCGGCAAGTTCGCATAATATTTCCATTCTTTTGCATGTGTATACGTCTCGTATAATCCACCATCACAACCAACTAACCAGTGATCCGTATTGCTTGGATCTATCCAAATCGCATGATTATCGACATGTTTATTCGTCTCACCTGTTGGTTTAAAGGTTTTTCCTCCATCCTCTGTATGATGCATGTACGTATCCATCGCGAACACTTTGTTTTTATTCGATGGATCACACATGATTTCTTGGTAATAATTACCACTTGTATTGAAGTCACTTTGTTTGCTCCAGTTTTCTCCTTTATTCGTTGAACGATAAACACCTGCTTTTCCGTAACGAGCCTCCACAATGGCGTAAACATAGTTTGGATCAACAGGTGAAACAGCAAGACCTACACGTCCCATATCGCCTTTCGGCAATCCAGCATTGATTGGACGCCATGTTAATCCACCATCCGTTGACTTGTACACCATCGATTCTGGTCCACCGCCGATATACGTCCACTCGTGTCTTCTACGTTGATGCGCTGCGGCATAAAGTATGTTTGGATTAGAAGGGTCGATCGCTATTTCTGAAATTCCCGTATTGTCTGAAACAAATAAGGTTCGTGTCCATGTTTTACCACCGTCAGTCGTTTTGTATACGCCTCGTTCACCTCCGCTGCTCCATAAAGGACCATAAGCGGCAACCCAAACGGTGTTTTCGTCTGTTGGGTGAATGATGATGTTTCCAATGTGCTCAGATGTTTTCAATCCCATATTGGTAAACGACTTACCACCATCTAAAGATTTATACACGCCATCACCATAAGCAACGGAACGCTGATTATTGTTTTCCCCTGTTCCAACCCAAACCGTATTTGGATTCGAAGGAGAGAGTTCAACACAAGCAATCGAATACGATCCATATCCATCAAAAATGGGTGAAAACGTAATTCCATGATTATTGGTTGTCCAAACACCACCACACGCCGCAGCAACGTACCACATGTCTTTGTTTGTTGGATTAACAGCGATGTCAATCACACGTCCAGATGTTAAGGCTGGTCCAACCATACGAAAGGACAATGCGCCGACCGTTCCGGCGTCAAAAGGTGGTTTGACTACTTCAGTCGTCGTTGATTTTTTTTGAGCAAATACGCCAATAGTTGACAGTAATCCAAAGAATAGAATCGTTTTTTTCATAGGGACTTAAATCGAATTTGAGGCTTAAAATTACAATAATTCCGACAAATGCACACGTTACGTTTAGTCCCAACTTGGACCCGTATTTTTGTTTTACTGAAATTTCGTAACTTAGCCTCTTATTAGAAAAGAATTTGTCCATGCAACTTTTGGGGACACTTTTTAGTCTAAACACTGCCAAATTGAGCAACACAACACCTATGAAAAACCTATTATTTATTCTCAGTTTATTAATCAGTCAATCGTTTATAGCACAAGTCATTACTGATTCACCCTTATATCAAAAACTCAAAGCATCCGGGCAACTAGGTCAAGTTGTGACTGCACCAAATCACACGATTGGAAGTCCAAGCGGAAAACCAAATGTGAAGCCATCTTCCAATAGCAAAGCCAATGCATGTGATTGTTACATCGAACCAGATTCTACCTATATCTTGGCGATGCAGCCTAACGACGATGGTTCAACAGGATTAATTCCTATTCCTTTCAACTTCAATTTATACGGACAAACATTTAATTCCATTTACATTAACAACAACGGAAATATTACCTTCAATGGTCCACTTTCGACATTTAGTGCAACTGCCTTTCCATCCACAGGAAACGCAATTGTCGCGCCGTTTTGGGCGGATGTGGATACCCGAAATGGAAACGGACAAGTGGTCTACAAAATCACTCCAACTGCGGTTTACATCAATTGGGAAGATGTTGGATACTACTCCATGCAAGGAGATAAGTTAAATACCTTTCAATTGATCATTACCAACGGATCTGACCCAGTCATTGACCAAGGAAATGTGGCATTTTGTTATCAAGACATGCAATGGACAACCGGATCTGCTTCTCAGGGAGTGAATGGTTTTTATGGTATTCCGGCAACGTGTGGAGCGAATAAAGGTGATGGAGTCGCATACTTCTTGATTTCGCGCTTCGACCACCCGGGTGTTGACTTCGACGGAGCATTAGGGAATCCAGATGGAATTAGTTGGTTGGATTACAAAAGTTTTGCGTTCGACGCATCGAATAGTGGAAACATCCCTCCGATTCCAGAAGGGATCGCTTCTTGCGATACCTTTAAAATTTGTGCTGCAGGAGACACCGCTCAGTTCGCGATTAACTTCCTTTCTCCAGAAGCGAATCAGACAACGACAATGACTTATACGAATGGTGGATTACCAACGTTAACCCAAGTAGCGAACATTCCTGGTAATACTGGATCCATCATCTTACAAGCAATTGGATCATTAGCAACCATAGGAACTTATACGGTTACTGTAACAGCCACAGATGATGCAGTACCTACTCCAGGTGTTACCGCATTAACATTCGTGATTGTTATTGATACGATTGTAAACAACCTTGACTCCGCCGCACTTTTAGGGGTCGGCGCCTGTGGAAACGTTGACTTAAGTGTTTCGAATGGCCCATATGATACTTATTTATGGGATGACTTTACGATGGCTCAAACAAGTTCCGTGTCATCAACACAGATTTATGGAGTTACGGTGAGTAAAGATGGTTGTTACAAACATGTGAGTGATTCAATTATCGTTTTAAATCCTGTGCCGGTAAATTTACAAGGTATCTTGACGTATTGTCCACCAGATACTTCTACATCCATTAGCGTTCCAAATGAACCGTATTATTCTTCCATAACTTGGGGATTAACGAATCCTGCGGAAGACAGTTTATTTACCGTAGAATTACCTTTAGGCACCTACACCGTTACCTTAATTGACTCAGCTGGATTCTGTACAACAGATACGACGTTTACAATTTTCGGATCGACGGCGGCTTCGATTATGAGTGATACGCTGATTTGTTCATCAACCCTGCAAGTTGCCAATACACAGTCGCAAGGTGGTACATGGACCGCTAGTTCGAATCAGGTTACCTTCGATAATCCTTCGAATTTAAATCCATTCGTAACGGTTAATGCACCGGGAACATACACCATTACTTTTACTGATAATACCTGTAACCAAATACATACTGCCGAGATAACGTTACCGGTCAATCCAACGATTTTCCCGAATGTCAATCAATGTAATTTAACCTATAATGTCAGCGGAACGGTTACGGATGCTGCCGGTGGAACGTGGACGTATACGACTCCAAGTGGTGGAACATTGAACTTTAGTCCATCGAATACAAGTGCCAACCCAAGCATTACTGCAACGGCATCTGGAACATATCAACTAACTTATACGGATAATGTGTGTAATCACACAGCAAGTACTACGATTCAATTGTATACTTTACCAAGCATTGATGTGGATACCTTAGCTTGTCTTTACAATTATTATATTACAGGTACAAATTCCTCTTTAGGTGGTGTTTGGACAGTTTCTGACACCTGTCTACATATTTCTGATCCAACAGCGGACAATCCACATTTAACGACTGACTATGCAGGGATTTACACACTTACCTATACAGACATCGCGTGTAATCAAACATTGACTGCGGAAATTGAATTCCCTCCATATTTGTATACACAACTTCTCGATACGAACATTTGTAAAGGAACAAGTTTCCCATTACAACCTTTTCAAACGAATTCAGCAAAGGATAGTACGATGAATAATGTTTGGACCTTACAAGCGAATTACGTACCTACACAATTTGGATTGTGGAACCTTCCAAACGCGACAACACCATTGATCGTTTCACAACCAGGAAATTATATTTACACGTTATCAAATGAATGTTACTCTGTTTCGGATACAGCAACCATTGGATTCAAACCGTGTGATATTGTTGCACCAAATGTCATTTCACTTTCCTCTACGGTTGGTAACGAAATATTTTACGTTCAATACTCTGGATTAGAAACCTTCCATTGTACCATTTTAAACCGATGGGGAAATGTCATTTACGAATATGACGATCCAGCTGGAGGATGGAATGGAAAAACCATGAGTGGAGATGTTGTTTCAGAAGGAACGTACTTCTATCGAATTGATGCGAAATTTGAAGGTGCAGAACCGATTGTTAAGCACGGATTTGTGGAAGTGAAACACTAATGTATTTCTTTCAGAGTAGGAAATCAGCTGATTCAATCTGCTTTGGTGCTTTTCTAATAATATCCGTACCTTTGCGCCATGGCAACAGCACGCGTTTCGTACTTAGGAAATCTTCGCACTTCATGTGAACACCTTGCATCTGGAACAAAAATATTGACAGACGCACCAGTGGATAATCAAGGAAAAGGAGAAGCGTTTTCTCCCACCGATTTAGTTGCCACTTCCCTCGCCTCCTGCATGATGACCATCATGGGGATTTACTGTCAGAATCATGATATCTCCTTTGAATCTTGTGAAGCAACAGTAGAAAAGCACATGTGTTCTGGGCCACGGCGCATTGAAAAAATCGTCGTGAACATGGACCTAAATGGCAATGATTGGGATGAACAAACGCGAAAAAAAGTTATTATGGCAGGACGTACATGTCCGGTTGCACTCACGCTCGAAGGCAATGTAGAACTCGAGTTTAATTTTATCTAATGGAACAACGTACAGAAAGAAAATACCGCAAGGAACGAGAAGATATCATTTTTGGTATTCGCGCTGTCATTGAGGCAGTCAATGCGGACAAAGAGTTAAACAAAATTTTAATTCAAAAAGGCTTACACAAAGAGTTATTCGAAGAATTAAAATCTGCACTTCAAGGAAAAAATTACTTTCTTCAATTTGTTCCGGTACAAAAGTTAGATACCCTTACCGAAGGAAACCACCAAGGGGTAATCGCCATGATTCCACCAATTTCCTACCAAGAAATTGAACCATTAGTCGATGCACTTTTGGAAAAGGATGAGAAACCGTTTATCGTTGTTTTGGATCGAATTACCGATGTTCGAAATTTTGGCGCCATCGCAAGAACAGCGGAATGTCAAGGAGCTCATGCTATTTTAATTCCTTCAAAAGGATCCGCATTGGCAACTTCTGACGCCATGAAAGCATCTGCTGGAGCATTGAATCGCATTCCGATTTGTAAAACGAATGATTTGAAAAACACCTTGTTTTACTTACAACAATCTGGATTGCGCATCATTGCCTGTACAGAAAAAGGAAATGTACCGCTTTACGAAACCAATCTTCGCGGTTCCGTTGCTGTGATTATGGGTTCTGAAGAAAGTGGAATCACTTCTGATTTATTGAATATGGCTGACATCAAAGCACGCATCCCAATGAAAGGTGAGATCGCTTCTTTAAATGTTGGTGTTGCCGCTGGAATGGTGTTTTACGAGCGTACGAGACAAGAAATCCGCGGATAACTATCGCATCAAGCGAATGACCAACTCGGGTAAATGAGCAAGGTCACTGATCATCCAATCGTAATTGTATTTGTTCTTTCCGAATGGATCGAAGTGAACAGCGTGCATCCCAACTTGCAATGCACCCGCTACATCAATGCGGTAATCGTCACCGATCATTAAGGAGTCTGATGCTTTGGCTCCTGCTTCTTTCATCGCATAGTGAAAAATGGCTGGGTCCGGTTTGTTTTTACCAATAAATTCGGAACAAACAATCACATCAAAGAAATGATGCATTCCACAGTTTTCTAATTTAATGAATTGTACTTCTTGAAATCCATTCGTGATAATATGAAGCGAAAAGCCCATGGACTTTAATTCTTTTAAGGTTTCAATCGCGTTTGGAAAAAGTC
Organism: Bacteroidota bacterium; assembly: GCA_041172545.1. Taxonomy (GTDB): domain Bacteria; phylum Bacteroidota; class Bacteroidia; order Flavobacteriales_D; family Crocinitomicaceae; genus UBA952. The sequence goes on from JBEDJV010000022.1 coordinate 9,321, forward strand.
CAGTTTGACGCGGTGAAATCTCCACATATGAATCCCCAATTCGACGAACTAAGGTCTCGTCCCGAATCTTAAACTTTTGCAATGTCGAACGAAAGCGCTCATAACGAAGTTCATCCTTTTTTATTTTACCACGTCCATACAATTTCCATAAATGTGCATTTTGACGTTCGTATGCTTTGTGGAAGCGTTCGAAGGATTCAACATGTGGAATCAGGTTTTCTTCATCGATAATTTGTCGAAGCGCCGCCTCAGAATTTCGATCAAAATCCCAAAGCGTACGGTCTAAATCGAAAAAAATATGTTTGTTAGAATACAAAATAAACGATGATTGAGGTGAGGCTTGCGTTCACGGCTAAGCCAAGAACGATGAGTGGAAATGTCTCCCAGCGCTTTCCGTAAAACTTTGCAACAACCATGCTGCCAATAGGAACGGAAAGAAAGAATGGAGCGAAAAAACAAATGCCTACCTGTCCGAATTTCATTTTCACACGAATCACCAATTTATTCATGCGCGTGAATTTTCTTTTCACCTTTGGCGTGATTCCTTGAGACTCCATCAATTCTCGTTTTTTTTGAGCTCTTTTTTCCAAGTACAGTAAAATGGCATCACTAGCGAAATAACAGACCAATGCACACGTCGCTCCACCTGCAAAGGATGCAAGTGCCGTTTCAAAAAAAGTCATGCCTAATCGTGGACCAGGGACCGTTGAAACAGAAAACTTAACTGTTGCTAAAAGGAAAATACTCCAAAAACCTGTCCAATTCATTCTTATAATTTTATTCCGTAAGCCAAATCGCCTGCGTCTCCTAAACCAGGAACGATGTACGATTGAGCGGTTAATTCTTGATCGATAGCCCCTACCCAAATTTCGGTATTCGTTGGCAGGTGAGCTTTGATGAGCGCAAGCGCATCAGGTGTTGCAATAGCAGAAACAATGTGTATTTGAGTTGGATTACCCATTTTTCGTAAAGCCTTGTATACAGCTAACATCGAACTTCCCGTTGCCAACATCGGATCACTAATAATCCAAACTCGTTTGTCTAAGTTTGGTGCGGCCAAATATTCAACATGAATATCAAAATCCTCCGCTGTTGTGTGTTTTCTATATGCCGAAATAAACGCACTGTCTGCTCGGTCAAAAATGCGCAACAATCCGCTATGCATAGAAAGTCCAGCACGTAAAATGGTCGCTAACACAGGTGTCTCTGTCGGAATATCCGTATGGGAAATCCCAAGAGGTGTTTGTGTTTCCAAAGTCCTTGCTTCCAATTTTTTAGAAAGCTCATAGCCTAATATCTCTGCGATTCGTTCCATGTTCAAACGAAAACGAACGGGATCCTTTTGAATGTCCACATCACGGATTTCGCTGACAAAGCGATTGAATATAGATGATTGTAAAGAGTTATTGTGAATCATGCCTTTGTTTTTTGAAACGTGTACAGTGACTGAAAATTAAAACGTAGTTTGACTAATTATTGTTCATTCATGCATTCCATACTGGCATTGTACCAATTCATTTGAGCGGAATCAGGCAAGGAAGCAACATGTTTTTCACAAGCCTCAGATAAATCCGCATCTTGTTCCTGGCTACTTTTCATTAAATTTTTTCCGCATTCACAGGCATTCGGTTCTTTTGCACACGCGAACAGTACAAGAAACACAGCGCCAAAACTTAGTATTCTTTTCATGCCATGAAAGTACTAAAAGCAAAGAGAATAGGCTTTATTAAAACTTCATTAATTTTTGTATTTTCGCACTGCATGAAAAGCTTTCTTCAACTTCTGATTATATCCAGCTGTCTTCTAGTCTCTTCTACTAGTTGGGGACATCAGTATTTTTTCGCTTTCGCGGAAATTGAATACAACGAGATGGCGGAAAAATTCGAAGGTTCTGTCGTCGCAACAACACATGACTTTGAATTTGCTTTAATGAAATCACATGGACTACAAACAAAGCTAGAAAAAATAGAAATGAATTCTTCCGATGTAAAAATCATGGAAGATTACTTGAATAAATTTTTAACATTGCGTTATGGTTGTTCACTAGATTCGAATGCTATTGATGCCTATTGTTCCGCTAATTGGCGCATTGAGTCCTTTCAAATCATGAAAAACGGAACAATTGAACTCTATTTTTCAGCACCAGCTAAACATGTTTATACCTTGATTCAAGTGGACTTTCGTTTTTTAATGGATGCCTTTCCAGAACAACAAAACAAATTAACCTTTATATACCGTGAAGATCGCACAACCCAGAGTTTCACGAAAACACAAGCCACACACTATTTTGCTTTAAAACCATGAAAACTACACTCATCTCTTCACTTCTATTGCTAGCAAGCTTCCAAATTTCTGCACAGAAAAAGTTCGCTCAATTGGACCAGGAATTACCAACGCCAAACGAATACCATACGGCATCTGGAGCTCCAGGACACAATTACTATCAGCAAAAAGCAGATTACAAAATGAATTTGGTGATTGATGATGCGACACAAAAGTTAAGTGGCTTTGAAACAATTACCTATACCAATAATTCACCTGATCGACTAGATTATTTATGGCTGCAATTAGACCAAAACATTTACGATGAAAACTCCGACACGAAATTAATCGAAGTGGAGAAAATGGAGGATTTTAAGTCCATGGGGGATATCCGTAAACGTGATTTCAAATACGACGGTGGATTTAAAATTGAGCAAATCACAAATACATCTGGACAAAAAATGTCCTATTTCATCAACAAAACCATGTTGCGCATCGACTTGGAAAAACCATTAATGCCCCACACGAGCATTACCTTCCAAGTGAAATGGTGGTACAACATCAACGACCGCATGCAAGTGGGTGATATGAATTTTTCGAAAAGGATCAAAATTACCTGTATACTATTGCTCAGTTTTTTCCAAGAATGTGTGTCTATAACGACGTGACTGGATGGCAAAACAAACAGTTTTTAGGCCGTGGCGAATTCACCTTGCCTTTCGGAGATTACGAGGTAAATATTACAGTCCCTGCTGACCATGTGGTCGCAGCGACTGGAGAATGTCAGAATTACGGAAGCATCCTAAGCGCAGATCAAAAGAAACGCTTGGAACAAGCACGCAAATCGGATGTCCCTGTAATCATTGTCACTCAAGCAGAAGCGGAGAAAGCCGAGGCTGATAAATCGAAGAAAACAAAAACATGGATATATAAAGCGACAAATGTGCGTGACTTCGCATTCGCAACCTCACGTAAGTTTATTTGGGATGCGCAAAACATGCCTGTCAATGGCAAAAATGTCTTGTGCATGTCTTACTATCCGAAGGAAGGAAATCCACTTTGGGAGCGTTATTCCACGAAATTAGTGGCGCATACCATCAAGACGTATTCAAAATACACAGTGGACTATCCATATCCAGTAGCGATTTCTGTTCACAGTAAGTGGATTGGAATGGAATACCCGATGATTTGTTTCAATGGTGGTCGTCCAGAATCCGATGGAACGTATACTGAAGGAGAGAAATACGGCATGTGGGGAGTGATTATTCACGAAGTTGGACACAATTTCTTCCCGATGATCATCAATTCCGATGAGCGTCAGTGGACATGGATGGACGAAGGATTAAACACTTTTGTGCAATACCTAACAGAACAAGAATGGGAGCGCGGATATCCATCTCGTCGTGGTCCAGCATACATGATGGCGGATTACATGCGCGGTGATAAAAGTACTATCTCACCCATCATGACGAATTCAGAATCCATCATGCAGTTTGGAAACAACGCTTACGGAAAACCAGCAACAGCATTGAATATTCTACGCGAAACCGTGATGGGACGAGAACTATTCGATTATGCGTTTAAAACATATTGTGAACGTTGGAAATTCAAGCATCCAACACCTGCTGACTTCTTCCGAACAATGGAGGATGCATCTGCGGTGGATTTAGATTGGTTCTGGAGAGGA
>JBEDJV010000023.1:0-16036 GCA_041172545.1 Bacteroidota bacterium
GAAAACTAAAGCTTTTATTTATGGAGCAGGGAAAATCATTTTGGCAATTTCCATCGTATTGTGGTTTTTGGCTTCTTATGGTCCCGGTGATAAATTTCGAAATGCTGAAAAAATTGTATTGGAGAAAAACCTTGAGAAACCTTTAAATACTGCCGAATTACAAAATGCGATCGCTTCACAAAAACTAGAAAACTCCTATATCGGATTAATGGGAAAAACCATTGAACCTGCTATTTCTCCTTTAGGTTACGATTGGAAAATTGGCGTAGCGATTATCAGTTCTTTTGCGGCAAGAGAAGTTTTTGTAGGAACACTAGCTACGATTTATAGCGTGGGAGATAGTGGGAGATAGTGACAACGACAATACAATCAAAAACAAAATGCAAGCCGAAATCAATCCTGAAACCGGTCAAAAAATATTCAATTTTGCCTCAGGAATTTCGTTATTATTATTCTACGCTTTTGCGATGCAATGTGCGAGTACCATTGCCATCACTAAAAAAGAAACCAACTCTTGGAAATGGCCTTTAGGGCAATTAATCTTCATGAGTGGATTGGCCTATGTTGTTGCTTTAATCGCTTTTCAAATCCTAAAATAACGGATTATGATTCAAGAAATTCTAGCTTTTGGAATACTAATTCTAGCCCTTTCTTTTTTGATTCGAAAGTATTTTTGGAAGAAAAAATCAGCTAAAAATTGTGGCAACGGAGATTGTGGTTGCGCTTAACCTAAAGCCACGTCCAACATCATCATTACAATAAAACCTCCAATAAATCCGAGTGTGGCAATATCGGTGTTGTTGTCTTGTTGTGTTTCTGGAATCACTTCTTCTACTACTACAAATATCATAGCGCCTGCAGCAAATGCTAAAGCATATGGCAACAACGGCGTGAAAAAAGTAACAGCTACAGCTCCTAAAACTCCCGCAACGGGTTCTACTAATGCCGAAGCTTGTCCGTACATAAAACTTTTTCTTCTGCTCATTCCCATTCGGCGTAACGGCATTGAAACGGCAATTCCTTCTGGAAAATTTTGAATTCCAATTCCGATAGCTAAGGTCAAAGCACCAGCAATTGAAGCTTCCGGAATTCCGGCAGCTACACCTCCAAACAAAACACCTACTGCTAAACCTTCGGGAATATTGTGTAAAGTAATGGCTAAAACCAACAATGTAGTTCGTTGCCAAGGTGATTTCACCCCTTCTGATTCTTGAAAATTAATATGTAAATGGGGCAATACTTTATCTAATCCAAAAATAAACAAAGCACCTAGAAAAAATCCAACCGAAGCCGGAATCACTTTAATAAATCCTTCACCAGCAGTCATTTCAATGGCAGGTGCCAACAAACTCCAAAAACTAGCCGCCACCATAACACCGCCTGTAAACCCAAGCATTCCATCTAATACCACTCGGTTCATGGTTTTAAAAAAGAAAACAAAAGAAGCGCCTAAAGCCGTTAAAAACCAAGTGAAAAGTGTTGCATACAAAGCCGCTAATACCGGATCAATGCTCTCGAAATAATCAATTACAGTTTGAAACATAATTATTTTTTTTGCAAATCTACTACATTTATCATTTTTTCAATTGGAATACTCTTATTTTTGGTGTTTATTGAATTTTTAAACATGAAACAATACGACTACATTTTTGCAGGCACAGGCTTATCCGCTTTGATGACGGTGTATAAAATGGTATTGTCTAAAAAATTTCAAACCAAACGCATTTTACTTTTAGATGTAAATGCCAAACAGACTAATGACCGAACTTGGTGTTTTTGGGACCAAAAAGAATCTCTATGGGAACCCTCTGTTTCAAAAAAATGGAATTCGGTGGATTGGAATTCGAAGTCGTAGGACTTCAAACAGCTGTGGATATGCAGCCGGATATTGCTATTTTTAGTGCAGGTGGTGAAACATCTTTAATTTGGGCGCCAAAGTTTGCCGAAGTAGGGACCGTTGTCATTGATAATTCATCCGCATGGCGCATGGACCCAAGTAAAAAGTTGATTGTTCCCGAAATCAACGGTCACCTATTGACGAAAGAAGATAAAATCATTGCGAATCCAAATTGTAGCACGATTCAGTTGGTGATGGTACTCGCTCCATTGCATAAACGCTATGGAATCAAACGTGTCATTGTATCGACCTATCAGTCCATTACTGGGACAGGTGTGAAAGCCGTTGAGCAAATGGAAAATGAACGCGCTGGAATGTCAGGCGAAATGGCCTATAAATACCCAATTGATAAAAATTGCATTCCTCAATGTGATTCGTTTGAGGACAATGGATATACCAAGGAGGAAATGAAATTGACCAACGAAACAAAGAAAATTTTAGATCCGACCATTTTAGTAACCGCAACAGCGGTGCGTGTTCCTGTTGTTGGTGGACATTCAGAAGCAGTCAACATCGAATTTGAAAAAGACTTCAACTTAGATGAGGTGCGTAAAATGCTACATGAAACTTCCGGAATTACCCTTCAAGATAACCAAGACACATACACGTATCCAATGCCAAAATACGCACATGGGAAGGACGATGTCTTTGTTGGACGCATTCGTCGCGATGAAAGTCAAGCGAATTCGTTAAACCTCTGGATCGTTGCCGACAACTTGAGAAAAGGCGCAGCGACAAATGCCGTTCAAATTGCGAAAATTGTGGAAGGGTTAATTTAATTGACATTACCCTCATTTCGTTACACATTCTTCCTTAACTTTGTCCCGTCTCTAAGGGGTGCCGAAAGGCTGAGATTACACCCATTGAACCTGTAGGATAATGCCTGCGCAGGGAAGATGACCGAGCTAATTGTTATTTATTCACCAAGAATTAGCCCCTTGTTCTTGTTTAATTTTTTTAAAATGAAAACAAGAATTATTACCAGTATCCTTTTTTTAAGTGTTTGTAACATTGTGTTCTCCCAAAATCGGATTTTTGGAGTCGTTGAAGATCGAACAGGAAAATTCATTCAAGCCGCCCAAGTTTCTGTATTGAATACCAATATTGAGGTATATTCAGATGCAAAGGGAACATTTGACATTACAAAACTACCTGATTCTGACAGCACGTATACGATTTTAGTGGTTAAACCGGGTTTTTTGCCGCAATCCATGACGGTCTCCGCTAAATCAACAAACGAAGTCAAGGTCTTGCTATTTTCTTGGATGAAAACCTTGGAGGATGTTCACGTGAGCACGACCCGAACATCTGACTTTAACACCTCACAAATTCTGATTAGAAGAACGAATCCATTGGAGAAAAAGAATTTCGGACAAGACATTCCCATTCTTTTGGAGGCTACGCCTTCTGTGGTGACGACTTCCGATGCAGGTGCCGGTGTTGGGTATACAGGACTTCGCATACGTGGAGTCGATGCGACTCGAATCAATGTGACAATTAATGGAATTCCTGTGAACGATCCTGAATCACATGCTGTTTATTGGGTCAACATGCCTGATTTAGCTTCGTCCATTGAAAACATACAAATTCAACGAGGTGTTGGTTCATCCACAAATGGAGCAGCGTCTTTTGGTGCCAGTTTAAACATCAAAACCCAGGATATTTCCGAAAAACCATTTGGTTCAATCGATCAATCTTTCGGGTCTTTTGGGACGCATAAAACGACTGTGAAAGCAGGTACAGGAATCATCAACAAACATTTTTCCTTGGAAACGAGAATGTCGAGCATTCAATCAAATGGATACTTAGATCGAGCGAGTTCGGATTTAAAATCATTTTTCATTTCTGGTGCATACATTGGAGAAAAATCCATCCTAAAAGCCCTCGTGTTTAGTGGGAAAGAAATCACCTATCAAGCTTGGTATGGAACACCAGAAAGCCGTGTAAAAGGAGACACTGCAGCAATGAATGCCTATGCAGATCGTAATTATTTAAGTGCGGAGGAACGTGAAAACTTACTCAATTCAGGAAGAACGTATAATTATTACACCTTTCACGCATACCTTTAATGATAAATTGATTTTAAACCTGGCCGGACACTACACTTACGGTCGTGGCTATTATGAACAATACCGTAAAGGAGAAAGTTTGACGGATTATGGTTTGAATCCGGTTGTCATCGGATTAGATACCATTCAACAAACAGATCTCATTCGTCGCCTATGGTTGGACAATGATTTTGTTGGTGGGGTATATGGAATAACCTATAAACCGACCGCTCATTTGGATTTTGTTTTAGGCGGATCCGCGAACACTTATTTTGGAAGGCACTTTGGTGAAATCGTTTGGGCACAATATGCTTCGAACAGCGAAATCTACCAACGTTATTACAGCAACGATTCAAGAAAATCAGAGTTCAGTTCCTATGTAAAAGCTGTATATAAAAGAGACCGTTTCGATGTCTATACCGATTTACAATTTAGACATGTCGACTATTCATTTATTGGAAAAGAATTAGTGAATGGAATACCTGTTGATGTAACACAAGCCGTTCAATTCAACTTTTTCAATCCAAAGGTTGGAGGAAGTTATAAATTGAACTCAAATCAAACGGTGTTCTTAAATGCTGGAATCAGTCATAGAGAACCTGTTCGCGCTGATTTTGTGGAGAGCACAGCTCAAAATCGCCCAACCTTCGAAACATTGCAAGATGTGGAATTTGGTCATCAAATGAATACAAGTCGAATGAGTTTGACCACGAATCTTTATTACATGAATTACCAAAATCAATTATTGCTTACTGGTGAAATCAACGACGTGGGTGCTTATATTCACTCGAATGTTGCCAAAAGTTACCGAATGGGTGTGGAGGTGTATGGATCTTATCGTTTTGATAAAAAACTGAAATTGACAGGTGGAATAACGCTAAGTCAAAACAAAATAGCGCAATTCAACGAATACATTGATACGTATTTAGATACCATGCCTTACTATACACAGCAAGTGATCACGCACACAAATACAGACATGTCCTTTTCGCCAAATATTACCGGAAACATTGGCCTTGACTGGATGCCCATTGAAAATTTAAACATCGCTTGGATGACGAAATTAGTAGGAAGACAATTCCTAGATAACACGGGAAATATCAATCGAAGCATCGATCCATTTAACTTCTCGAATATTCAATTGAATTATTCCATTTTCGGTAAATTCTGCAAGGAAATCCAATTTGGACTGATGGTGAACAATGCATTGAATCAACTTTACTCGAATAACGGTTATACCTTTTCCTATGCTTACGGAGGACAAACAACCACTGAGAATTTCTATTATCCGCAAGCGGGAAGAAATTTCATGGTGCGTGTGCTCTTGAAGTTTTAATTGTATTTTTGAGGAAAATATAATTCGATGAAATTTTTACTTTCCTTAGTTTCTTTATTGAGTATTTCTACATTATGTGCACAAGTTGATGTCATTACTGGTGGCGTTCCAGAGCCAATGTTGTTGAGTGTCGCACCACCAGATTCCATTGTGAACTTCCCGGACACGGAGGCTGAATATCCAGGTGGTCCAGATTCGTTGGCGGAATTCATTTTTGTGAATTTTATTTTGCCTGATGATACTGCTGAAGTATTGTGGGATCAACGCGTTTACCTTTCTTTCATTGTGGAAAAAGACGGATCCATAAACAACATTGTGGTGGAAAAAGGTGTGAATGAATTGTATGACTCTATATGTGTGGCTGTTGTTCAACAAATGCCAAAATGGATTCCAGCACAAAAAAACGGTGTGGCTGTGCGCTCATTGATGCGTTTGCCTATCAGTATAGATGATGCCATAATGGGACCAGATGATATACTTTCTGATGAAGAATGGTCAGAAGAGTACGAAGACGAAGGGTCAAATCGCAAATTCGGAAACGGTCACTATGCCGGATTTGATGTGTATTTTTCTCAATTTGCCAACGAAATGGGCGATGTTACTTTTGACCTCAATCCATATTGGGAAATCAATCAAATGAAATCATTTGGATTCAATTACAATATGTTTGATTTAAAGTTTCCAATCGCAGGAAAGCAATTAGGAATTACAACAGGATTAGGTTTTGGATACCACAATTATAGTTTGAGAAATAACTACGTTTTGGCGCACACAGCAGATACGATATTTGCTATTCAGGACACCGTTTTCAATTTTAAGACCAATAAATTGCAAGTGGGAACGATTTCAATTCCATTCTTATTGGATTATTCTTTCGGTAAAAATTTTGAAAAAAGTTACTTTATGGCCGTTGGAGTCATTGGTTCTTATAACTACGGAACCAAACAAAGTGTAACAGGCACCTATGCAAATGGGGATGAATTTGTCAATTCAACTATTTCAGCATTTAACATGAATAGATGGACATTAGATGCAACGACACGCATTGGTTACGGTCATTTTGGAATGTTCATTAGCTATCAGTTGAATTCGATGTTCAAAACTGGACATACAGTTGCTGTTTATCCATTTCGTATAGGATTCAATATGCTTTTTGGAATTTAGTTTTTAACCAACTGGAAGAAACTTTGCAGGGTTTGATCTAGCTCATAGATTTTCAACACATAGAAATAAGTGCCTTCTTCGTATTCACTGCCATTCCAAGAATTATCATAGTTCTTAGCACTGTACAATAACTGTCCCCATCGATTAAAGATGAATAACTCGTTTTCGGGATAAAACGATAAGTATTGAAAGGCTAAGCGATCGTTAATCCCATCTCCATCCGAAGTAATCACGTTGATGTTCGTGATTTCTGCAGGTACAACGATGACATTTGTGCAAATACTATCGGTACAGGAATGTTCATCTACAATGGTTAAACAGAGCGGATAAAGTCCGGGAACAGCATAAGACCCACTGAAAGGATAACTTTGAGAAAATGAACTGTCCGCCAGTGTCCAATTCCAAGATAAAATGTTCCCAACGGGTATCGTGGAAGCATCTTGAACCGTAAATGTGTTCGTTACTACGACAGGATTTGGCTGAATGTTCATTTGCGCATTCGGATTTGGATAGATCCGCACGCTTATTTGTTGCGTATCTGAAACACAACCACCGATTTCGGCATACGCTGAATAATTCACTTGAAGGATTGTGTCAGTCACATTCGGAATGGATTCAATGATGTTTCCGTTACCTGTAGCATTGCCGAAATAATAACTAGTACCACCTGTTAAACAAGAGGAATTGAGTATCGAAATTGCCTCACCTGCACATAAAACAGAATCGTAAATGAGTACAGGTTCAGTTGCTGGAATCAAGGGTTTATTTCCTGTTGGAATATTGAGAATTTGATTACCACAGGCATCAACGATGACGGGTGGAGGCACAGCTAAACTCGTTTGTAAGCTATCGCAATAAAGTGGACAATTTGGATTCGTTAACGTAAAAACATGGTTTGTTGAGCCATTTGAACAACCAACGTTTTGTCCAATAGTGATGACTTCAGTGGACCATGGATGTGAAAAGGTATAAGGCGCAACTCCGTATCGTGCGTAGGCTGTCGCATTGAACGTACAGGTGTTCGAACAAATGGGAGTTTGATTGATGAACCATTCGTTTCCGTAGGACTCAGGTGTTTTTCCGTAAACAATCACTTCGAATGGATAAATAGACGCAAATGGATCATAGCGAATATAGGTAGTGTTACATCCTGAACCTAGCGCATTTCGACCAATGTGCATCCGAACCCAAAAGTTTACATCTGAACAGGATTCGCCAACACAACAACTAAGCGGATTCATCAAATTAAAACTATCCAAATACGCCGTGCCTGGAAGTGTTGCCGTGGCTCCAGTAACCGTGAATATTTGTGAACTCCCACAACTTGAGCTGTAGAACATCGCTCCTTGACTCATAATTGCCCCGGTAAATGGATCAGCATAAAAACTTCCGGAAACATAAACGCCGGTTGCAGTGATTCCAGCTGGAATCGTTACCTGGATGCTGTCTTTGTTATAGGTGGGCATAAAACATGAAGGCATGTAGCCATTGGACCAAGTACTCAATGGACCAGAGATCACTGGATCAATAATCACCGGGTAAACGCGATGAGGTTCATTTAACCAATTGGAGGAAATGATGAGTTGTATGTATTTCCCATCTTTTTTATGGACGATATCGTAATGACCAATAAACGTTTGACCAGTTGCGTCGAAACAAATGATCGGATCTAATTGTGCCGTAACCATTCCTTTGTCATCCAAAATCCTGAGTCGTTTACAAAGATGTTTATCTTCATCCATTTCCTTTTCAATACGAAAACCACTCGGAATATCGAGTTTCTCCTCGATGAGTATTTCTGATTGTTCAATAGAGATTGGTTCGTTTAGCCGATAGCTGAACTTTATGGCGTTCTCTAAAAAAACAACTTGCTTGTCCACATGTGGAACAATGTTTTCAAATAAACCAATGTTTTGATTTAAGGAAAAATCATTAGTTGCAATGACTCCTTGTATGATCGATTTCGCTCCGAATTGGATTTTTTGTAGATCCCATGAGCTGATGGAAAAACTCCCGTCGTTAGAAATGAAAGTGGGATATGGTTGTTGTAGGGCAGACCATCCATCAGATGATTTTTTCAAACCAAAATCAATGGGGATTAAGTCACCTTCCTTTGTGTAATAATTTATCGGTTTTAAACTATACCGCGCTTTTATGTCACCTTTCTTATTTCGATACAAAGATGAATGGAGCGTTCTTTTATCTCTGACTTCTTGCCAGCTTTGGTCATATGCGACTGCAGAAGTACTGTCAACTTGTGGATTTATACAAGTAGATTTCAAAGTCCAAATAGCCGATTTGTTCACTTGGGAGTGTCCCTGACTACAGAAAAGCAGGAAAAAAAGCAGGAAATATACGTGTTTCATAGTAGGTGTTTCACTACTAAGATAGCATTTTAAATAAATAAAACAGATTTAACCAATTAAAAATCAAGGGTTAAATGAAAGATCATTCAAATCATTACCCGCTAAAAAGGACTTGTAATCCATGCGTTTTTTTCCTTCGGCTTGGATCTCCTTGAGTAGAACGAAACCATTTCCACTTGGGAAGACAATACCTTCGGGTAAGGAGAATGGACCATCCGTTCGTTTCACTTGTTCCATGTTCGCAATAGATGATCCGAAAAGTTTAAAGGTAATCCAATTGGATTTTTTTGCGGACCAAAGTTTACACCACGCAGCCGGATAGGGGGATAGTCCTCTGATCCGATTGTGGTTGATTTCAGCTGCTTGATTCCAGTCAATTTCACAATCGGCCTTGAATATTTTAGGTGCAAATGGTACATTGGTATCGGATGGATCTTGTTCAATCGTGGAAACAGCACCTGCACAAATTTGATCGGCGGTTTCAACAGTTAACGTTGCACCTATTGCTTTTAATTGATCGTGTAATTCACCCGCACTAACCTCACTGGACAAGGAAATGGATTTCTGCGCAATGATTGCACCGGTATCAATATGTTCATTAATGAAAAAGGTACTGACTCCGGTTTCAGTTTCACCGTTCATGATGGCCCAATTGATAGGTGCAGCTCCACGGTATTTTGGAAGAAGACTAGCGTGTAAGTTAATCGTTCCAAATGCAGGCATTTTCCAGACAACATCGGGCAACATGCGGAACGCAACAACAACAAATAAATCTGCTTGGAGCCCTTCTAGTGCTTCCAAGAATGCGTTGTCGCGTAATTTATCGGGTTGCAAAACAACTAAGTTATTCGAACTCGCATATTGTTTCACAGCACTCTCCTGAATTTGTTGTCCGCGTCCAGCCGGTTTGTCTGCAACGGTCACAACACCAACCACCTCGTGTTTGGATTGCACCAATGCGTCTAAAATTCCCACAGCAAACTCTGGGGTTCCCATAAAAACGATACGTAGCTTATCTTTCATTAGACAATTTTCTTTTTCCAATCATACAATCGGAGGTAACTGATGGAAGCCAATCCCATCAAAATAAAATAAATATATTCTACCGTCCAAATCCAATAAACATCTAAGTTCCAAACTTTGATAAAAAGATAACAAAAGACGACATACACACTCACGATTCCAAATTCAATAAACATGGAATGAAGGGTATTCCCTGAACCATGAATGGTTTGAAAATAAACTGAGGAAAATCCATACAGCATGATGGACACGGAAATTAATCGGAGGATCTCAGCGCTTTTTTGAACATATAATTCAGCAGGATTAATCAATCGAATTAATGCCTCCGGATAGAAAATAGCTCCGTGAAAGGTTACACACAAGAACAATAGTGTCATGAGCTGTATCCGTTTTTGTATCGTCGGAATCTCATCGAATTTCTTGGCGCCAATGTATTGAGAAATATACGTTTTTGTCGTCCCTGCGAATCCCCAAATAGGAACGAAAGCAAGAAAATAAATGGCGCGTATATTCTGAGAAACAGTTAAATCAAATTGTCCTTTTTGCTCCAACCACGTAAAAAAAAGTGTCCAAGTTGCCAACGCGAAAAACCCTTGAAACATCAGTGGACTCCCTACCTTCAACAATTCTTTCATAGAAGCAAGTTCAAACTTGAAATGTTCAAACAATTGATAGTCTCTTCTTTCGGAGGAAAAAATTAAATAAATGATGAGAAAGCTCATTCCTAAAGCATCAGCAATGGTATTGGCTAACGCGGCTCCTTCAATCCCCATTTCAGGTAAACCGTTCCTACCGAAAATAAGTGAATTGGCAAGAAAAATATTACTAATGGCGGTAATCATAGCAGCATACAAAACAATCATTGTTTTGCCTTTCGCTAATAAAAATGCCTGAATCGTAATCGTAATCATGGCGAAAAACAAGGCGAAACTTCTTACCCGAATGAAATCACCCTGCAATAAGGCAATTTCATGGTTTTTTGAATAACCCAAAATCGCCGAGGGTAGAAACCAATGCAATACGACAAAGAAAATAATCGCTAATATGAAATTGGTGATAAAGGATGTGCCAAAAACACGGCCAATCGCCGAAATTCGTTCTTCCCCAATTCTTCGAGCAATGATGATTTGTGCTCCGTCTCCCATTCCGAGCAAACACATGTAAACAGTGACGTACAGAAGTCCTCCGTTACCAACCGCGTCAAAAGCTTCGGTGGAATACCTGCTGATGAGGGAAGCATCCGTAATCAAGACAATGGACTGAATAAACCCAGAAACCATCATCGGGAGTGCCATACCTAAAATTGCTTTGTAATTTAGGGCAAGCATCTTAGTCGACTTGAATAATCAATCCTTTTAAGTATTCACCTTCCGGATGAAAAGCATGAATTGGGTGATCTGCAGGTTGATGAACTTGCTCCAAAATACGCACATTTCTTCCGGATTCAATTGCCGCAGCAATAATGGTATTCGTAAACAAGGCTTTATCAATCACCTGTGAGCAAGAGAAGGTGAAAATGATTCCTCCGGGTTTAATTTGCCGAATGGCATGTGCATTCAAACGCTTATAGCCTTGAATTGCTTGGTGACGTTTTTCTCGGTGCTTTGCAAATGCAGGTGGATCCAAAACGATGATGTCGTAATCTTCTTGCAGGTCCTTCATGTAATCCATGGCATCCGCACAAATGGACAAATGTTTCTCCGAATAATTGTTCAATAGGATGTTGTCATCGGTTAAGGCAATAGCCTTTTTTGAACTATCCAGTGAATGCACCAAAGATGCGCCGTGATTCAACGCTTGAAGTGAAAAACCACCGGAATAACAGAAGGTATTCAAAACTTTTTTCCCTTTCGAGTATTCACCTAAAATGCGTCGATTCACTCGTTGGTCAATGAAGAATCCTGTTTTTTGTCCAGTAATCCAATCAATGTTGTATTTAACGCCATTCTCTAACGCCACATGCGGTGTTTCGCAGCTCCCGAAAAGGTAGGCATCCGTCACATCGGTTCTTTTTGGTAAAGTATCTGTTGATTTGGAATAGACGGCAGTTAATTTTTTGCCAAAAGCTTTTTTCAAGGCTTGAGCAATCAATTCAACTGAAAAGTACATACCGATGGAATGGCATTGAATAACAACCACACCATTGTAAAAATCAATGACGAGTCCTGGTAGTTCGTCTCCTTCTCCGTGACAAACACGGAAAATGTTATTTTGCTTTGTTAAAAGTCCAATATTCAAGCGGGAATCAACAGCTTTTTGAATTTTACGGTCAAAAAATGCTTGATCAATTTCCTCGTAGTCGAAACTCAAGATTCTCACAGAGATCGTTGCATGTTGGAAATGCCCAATGCCCAAAAACTGGTCCTTTCGTGTCATCAGACACACCAAGTCACCATCCTTTAAGGATTCAGTAGAAGATTCAATGGCTCCCGAAAAAACCCAAGGATGTCGTCGCATCAATGATTGTTCTTTGCCTTTGCGGATGTGTAGTATAGGATATGTCATGGACGCAAAGTTACACAATCCGTTGTCAAACTTACGGATCTATCACATGCATATGCAGAGAAAATATGCTCTTTTGTAGTGTAAGTCCTATTTTCGACTTACTTTTGACCTAAATAAAGATGAAGTATGTCAAATAAAAGAATTCTTAAGAGAAACATCAATGAGATGGTTTTTGATGTGGTTGAAGAGTGTTTTCACCACCAAATGTTGGATGAGTCTAAAGCTCCCGCAACAGAAAAATTAATTACGGAGGCAGCGACTTTCCAAGATGTTATTCTTAGTCGTATGCACAAAGCAAAAGGAAAAGCAGAGTTTCGTGCAATTGTTGCTGAAGTTGAAGCAAAAGCCTTAACTTTTGTTGATGCGTTAAATGCATTGAATAAATAATTAGATGCTTCAGTTAGATTGGAAGCGCATGCTCGCAGCATTTGGCGCATTTTCTTTTCTAATGGTTCTCATTACTAC
Organism: Bacteroidota bacterium; assembly: GCA_041172545.1. Classification (GTDB taxonomy): domain Bacteria; phylum Bacteroidota; class Bacteroidia; order Flavobacteriales_D; family Crocinitomicaceae; genus UBA952. Next base: position 12,805 of record JBEDJV010000023.1, read on the forward strand.
CGGCGCAACTGATTCCTACTGGAACGCAGTTGCGCTTGGTGGATTGATGATTTTCTTTTGGATATTTGAGGTGATATCCATTTACATTACAGCCTTATTCCCATTTATTTTCGCCATTCCACTCGGACTTCTCAACACGGCAGATCTTGCTGCCAGTTATGGAAACAATAATGTCTATCTGTTTTTCGGTGGGTTTGTCCTTGCTCTAGGATTGGAAAAATGGAAAGTTCATGAGCAAATCGCTCGTAGAATCATTAATATCGTGGGTGATTCAAAACCACGAATCTTACTCGGATTTATTTTAAGCACAGGATTCCTCAGTATGTGGATTTCCAATACTGCAACCGCACTTATGATGTTGCCGATGGCCATCGCCATTATACATGCGATGCCGGTCGCGCATCAAAAATCAAAATTTTCTTTACTGTTGATGCTGAGTATCGCTTACGCATCAAGTATTGGTGGAGTAGGTACCCTTGTAGGTTCGCCACCAAATACGCAAATGGCAGCGATTCTTCAAAAGAATTTTCACATAACCGTTAGCTTTTTCGACTGGATGAAAATCGGAATGCCCTTAGCGATTACCATGCTTTTAGTCATGTACGGTGTGTTTTATTTCGCTCTTGGTAAAGAAAGAAAGGAACTGCATGATGTGAATTTACCGAATGCACCTTGGACCAATGAACAACTTAGAGCACTAGCGATTTTCGGGCTTGTTGTTATTTTATGGTCTTTCCGTGAATTGATTACCTCAACTACCGGACTTAAATACGGGGATGAAAGTGCAGCGATTTTCGGTGCCATCTTGTTATTTATCGTACCGGGTAAAAGCGAAAAAAAACCATTGTTGGATTGGAAAGACACAGAAAAACTACCTTGGGGTATTTTGTTGTTGTTTGGTGGTGGACTCGCACTCGCACAAATCTTTGAGAAAAATGGTGTCGTTGAATCGCTGACGAAGGTATTTCAATCCTATGGTAACTTGTCTGTTCCGGCAATTGTTTTACTAGTGGTTGTCATTTCTGTTTTCGCATCCGAAGTAATGTCCAACCTAGCACTAGTAACCATATTTGTTCCCGTTATAGCAAGTTTTGCAAAGGAATCTGGCTATGATATTTTTCAATTGTGCTTCACGTTGACACTAGGAGCAAGTTTGGCGTTCATGATGCCTGTAGGAACGCCCCCAAATGCCATTGTTTTTTCATCTGGACATGTGAAAATTCATCAAATGGTCAAAATGGGTTTTGTTTTCAATGTGATTGGAATCGCATTAATCTCTTTGTTCGCCATCCTTTTTTTGTAATTCGAGAATAATTCTTATTTTCGATAACCTTAAAACTAAACTATGATTACTGCTGAAAGACTTTTTGAAGTCCCTGATCATCAATTAAAGAATTATCCGAATTCAGCTATGTTTGTCACAAAAACAGCTGGAATTTGGGTTCCTATAACAACAAGCGACTTTATTGAACGCACCATGAATGTAGCGCGTGGATTAATTTCTATGGGCATTCAGGCGGGAGATCGTATCGCGGTTGCAAGTTCGAATCGTGTGGAATGGAATATTTTGGATATTGCCGTTCAAAAAACAGGAGCGATTTTAGTTCCACTATATCCAAATATATCCGAAAATGATTACCGTTTTATTTTAAATGATTGTTCCGCAAAAATCTGTGTAGTTTCCAATCAAGAATTAGCGGATAAAATATCGAATATTCGCGTAGATGTTGCTAGTTTGGAGCACTTGTTCTCTTTTGATAAACTGGAATCTGTTCCACATTGGTCTCACATCGAAGAACAACGCACGCATACGGATGTAGAGCTTGTTCATGAGCGCATGAAACAGGTGAAAAACGAGGATTTAGTCACGATCATTTACACATCAGGAACAACGGGAAATCCAAAAGGAGTGATGTTGTCTCATCAAAACTTATTATCCAACGTTGGAGCGTGTATTGAACCAATTCCAGCGGATAATCATTCACGTGTTTTGACCTTTTTACCCATTTGTCACGTGTATGAACGCATGTTACATTACCTATACATGTATTTGGGATGTTCCATATATTTCGCTGAGTCGATGGAAACAATTGGTGAAAACATCAAGGAAGTGAAACCAGATGTGTTTTCCGCAGTTCCTAGATTGATTGAAAAAGTTTTTGATAAAATCATGGCCAAAGGAGAAGAGTTAAATGGCATCAAAAAAGGATTGTTTTATTGGGCTTTAAACCTGGCTGAAAATTATGACAACGTGAATGCAACGCCATTTTTTAAGTTCAAATTAGGCATTGCCCGAAAATTGATTTTTTCAAAATGGCAGGAAGCATTGGGCGGGAACGTAAAAGCAATTGCATCGGGAAGTGCTGCACTTCAACCTCGACTAGCACGAATCTTTCTAGCTGCAGATATTCCAATTTTAGAAGGTTATGGATTAACGGAAACGTCTCCCGTGGTAACGGTGAATAACTTCGTTACCGGAATTCGTATCGGGACAGTTGGTGCATTGATTGAAGGGGTACAAGTGAAAATAGCTACTGATGGTGAAATTTTGGTGAAAGGACCGAATGTGATGATGGGATACTATAATAACCAGGAAGCTACAAATGAGGTAATGGACAGCGAAGGATGGTTCCATACAGGGGATATTGGAGAGTTCCAAGAAGGAAAATTCTTAAAAATTACCGATCGCAAAAAAGAAATATTCAAGACTTCTGGCGGGAAATACATTGTTCCACAAGCGATGGAAAATCGTTTCAAAGAATCTCGTTTCATTGAACAAATCATGGTCATTGGAGAAGGAGAAAAGTTTCCTGCAGCATTTGTCGTTCCAAATTTCGCCTTTGCGAAGGAATGGGCGCATCGTCATGGACTGCATTTTGAATCGATGAGCAATGATGAAATCATTAAGCAAAGTGCGTTTATTGAGCGAATGGATCAGGAAATCGCTGAAATTAACCAGGTGTTTGGGAATTGGGAGCAGGTGAAGAAAATCGCTTTACTGCCAGCTGAATTTTCCATTGATGGTGGAGAGCTTACGCCAACACTGAAATTAAGAAGAAAGAAAATCCTTGAGAAATACCAAGAAGGTTATCAGAAAATATTCAGTTAATAAAAAAGGCCATCGTTAGATGGCCTTTTTTATTCCAAATAAATGGATTAGTTAGCTTTTTTAGAACAACAAGATGATTGTTGTGTAGTTGAACAAGACTTACCTTGTTGAGAAGAACAACAA